>NZ_JBEYFS010000031.1:3079-22529 GCF_040634475.1 Streptomyces sp. NPDC007095 | reverse complement strand
CCTGTCCCATCCCGTACCCGGGGCTCCGCCCCAGACCCCGGACGGTTTCTTCGGCCGCGGGCCGGTGGGGGCTGATCGCGCAGTTCCCCGCGCCCCTGGGGGCGGGGCTGCGCCCGGCCCCCAGGCCCCGGCCCGCGCGTCGGATTGAGCGGCCTCGCTCTCGAACGCCGGTCGGCCGGAGGCTTTTGGGGGCGCGGGGAACTGCGCGACCAGCCCCCACTCGGTCGCAGCCGAATCACCGCACCCGGAACCCGTTCGGTTGTCGTGCGGAGAACAGTTCCGTCTGTCGGGCCGGGGGCAGGTTGCCCAGGGAGATGAGGTGCGGCGCCTGGGCGAAGGCGTGGGCGCGGGCCGCCTCGTGCGCCGCCCACAGGGCACGGACGGTGCCCTGGACCCCTTCGGAGGGGTAGGAGGCGATCACCGTCGCACAGCGGACGGCGGCCTCCAAAGCACCACCGGGCGGGGTGAGTTCGGACACCCATCCGATGTCGTACGCCCGCCGCGCGGACATCCGTTCGGCGTTCCCCATGAGTGCCATCCGCGCCGCCTCCCCGTACGGCATCCGGTGCGCCGCGTACACGGACTCGTACGCGCTGACCATGCCGTACGTCGTGTGCGGGTCGAAGAAGGCGGCGGTCTCGTCGGCGACGACGAACTCCGCCTCCCCGAGGAGGTAGAAGGCCCCTCCGCACGCCATCCCGCGCACGGCCGCGACGACCGGCTTCCACAGGTCGTTGGCCTTCGGGCCGATGCGCAGGAGCGGGTCGTCCACCATGTAGGGGGAGGCGGGCTGGGGGGTCTCGGTGGTGCGGTCGAGGCCCGTGGAGAAGGCCCGTTCGCCCGCCCCCGTCAGGACGACGGCCCGTACCGAGTCGTCGAAGCGGAACGCCCGCCAGGCGGCGGAGAGTTCGGACGCCAGCGCCTCGTCGATGGCGTTCAGTTTTTCCGGGCGGTCCAGGGTGAGGACCGCGACGCCGGTGTCCTTGTCGGTCGCGATCCGCAGCGCGCCGCCGGTCACGACCGGCCGTCCAGGACCCACTGCGGCAGCCCCTCCCCGCTGAACACCACCCGTACCCGCGCTCCGATCCGGATCCGGTCCGGGGAGAAGGAGTCGAGCGGTGCGCCCGGGGCCGTGACCAGGTTGCCGACCAGGCGGATGTGAGGGGCCTCGGCGAGTTCGACGACGATCGCGTTGTACGGGGCCAGGGCCGCGTACGCCGGGAGCAGCGGCGGGTGCGGGACGACGTACGACCAGACGCGGCCCAGTCCGCTCATCCGTCGCCACTCGTTGCCGAAGGACCGGCAGTGGGGACAGCAGGGGCGGGGCGGGAAGCGCAGCTCGCCGCAGTCGGCGCACGCCTGGATCCGTAGCTCGCCCTGCGCGGCGTACCCCCAGAAGGGCGTGCCGTCGTCGTCGAGGACGGGGGTGAGAAGAGGCTCGGTCATCTCGGCTCCTCAGTTCCGCAGCAGGATCGCGGAGGTGGGGACGCCCTCCCCCGCCGTGACCAGGCAGGTGGCGGCCCCGGGGACCTGGGCGGTGCTCGTGCCCCGCAACTGCTTCACGCCCTCGTTGATGAGGTTGAAGCCGTGGACGTAGGCCTCGCTGAGTCCGCCCCCGCCGGTGTTGAGGGGCAGCCGGCCCCCGATCTCCAGGGCGCCGCCCTCCGTGAAGGCCGCGCCCTCCCCGCGTCCGCAGAATCCGTAGCCCTCCAGGGAGAGCGGGACGAGGGGGGTGAAGGCGTCGTAGATCTGGGCCACGTCGACGTCGTCCGGGGTGAAGTCGGCGTGTTTCCACAGGTGCCGGGCGGCCGTCCAGGCGGGGCCGGTGAGCGGGTCGTCGTTCCAGTAGTTGACCATGCCGTGGTGCTGGGCGGGCAGGCCCTGGGCGGCGGAGTGGACGTAGACGGGGCGCTGCCGGCAGTCCCGGGCGCGCTCCGCGGACACGATCACGCACGCCAGCGCGCCGTCCGTCTCCAGGCAGTTGTCGAAGAGGCAGAGGGGTTCGCTGATCCAGCGGGAGGTCATGTACATCTCGCGGGTCAGCGGGCGCTCGTACATCATCGCGGCGGGGTTCTGGTTGGCGCGGTTGCGGCAGGCGAGGGCGACGTTGAAGAGGTGGTCGCGGGTGGCGCCGTACTCGTGCATGTAGCGACGGGCCAGCATGCCTATCTCGTCGGCCGGTCTGAGCAGCCCGAAGGGGCGGGTCCACTGGGCGGGCGTGGGGAGCTGGACGGCGGTGTTCTTCCACGGCCTGGGCCCGCTGCCCCGCTTCCGCGACCGCCAGGCCACGCCCACCGTCGCCTGGCCGGTGGCGACGGCGGCGGCGAGGTGCGCGACGGTGGCGCAGGAGCCGCCGCCCCCGTAGCCCACCTTGCTGAAGAAGGTGAGATCGCCGAGGCCGACCGCCTTCGCGACCTCCACCTCGTCGGTCTCCTCCATGGTGTAGGAGGCGAGCCCGTCGACTTCGGAGGGCGCGATTCCGGCGTCGTCGAGGGCGGCGAGGATCGCGCGGCAGGCCAAGGTCTTCTCGGACTCGGGGAGTTGCTTGGCGAAGGAGGTCTGACCGATGCCGACGACGGCGGTGGCGTCCTTGATCCCCGGCATGGGTGCACCTCCACGGAAGGGCCCGACTGCTGACAGGCCGTCAGGCTACAGCTAATCTGACGGGTAGTCAGCTAGTGGGTTCGTGCCTACGGAGGCGTGAGATGCGCGGAGACCTGGAGTGGGGCAGCATCCCGGGGCTGATGCGGTCGGCGGCGACGCGCTTCGCGGACCGCGAGGCCGTCGTCGAGGGCCGTACGCGGATCTCGTACGCCGAGCTGGGCGCCCGCGTCGAACGTGCGGCGGCCGCCTGCCTCGCGAACGGCGTACGGCTCGGCGACCGGGTCGCCATCTGGGCGCCGAACACCCTGGACTGGATCGTCTCCGCCCTCGGCGCGGTGTCGGCGGGCGCGGTGCTCGTCCCGCTCAACACCCGCTTCAAGGGCGCCGAGGCGGCGTACGTGCTGTCCCGGAGCCGCGCGCGGCTGCTGTTCGTGACGGGGACGTTCCTGGGGACGTCGTACGTGGCGTCGCTGCGACGGGCGGCGGGGGAGCGGGCGGGGGAGGGCGCCGGAAACGGCCCCCTCCCCGGACTCCCGCACCTGGAACAGGTGGTGGTGCTGGCGGACGACGCCCCCGCCGACTTCCGCACCTGGAAGGACTTCCTGGCGGACGGGGAGGGTGTCGGGGCGGCGGAGGTGCGGGAGCGGGTGGCGGCCGTGCCGGGGTCGGCGCCGTCGGACATCGTCTTCACCTCGGGTACGACGGGCCGGCCCAAGGGCGCCGTGATCACGCACGCGCAGAGCCTGAGGGCGTACGAGGTGTGGTGCGAGCTGGCCGGTCTGCGCCGGGAGGACCGCTACCTGATCGTGAACCCCTTCTTCCACACCTTCGGCTACAAGGCCGGGGTACTCGCCTGTCTGATGCGGGGCGCGACGATGATCCCGCAGCCGGTGTTCGACGTGGACACGGTGCTGGCGAACATCGCGTCCGAGCGGGTCACGGTCCTGCCCGGCCCGCCGACCCTCCATCAGTCCCTCCTCGACCACCCGGCGCGGGCGTCGTACGACCTGTCGACGCTGCGGCTGGTGGTGACCGGAGCCGCCGTGGTCCCGCTGCGCCTGGTGGAACGCCTGCGCACCGAACTGGGCGTGGAGACGGTCCTGACGGCGTACGGCCTCTCGGAGGCCAGCGGATTCGTGACGATGTGCCGCCGGGGCGACCCGTCGTCCGTGATCGCGTCGACCTCGGGACGCGCCATCCCGGGCGTGGAGGTACGCGTCGAGGCACCCACGGGCACCCCGGGCGAAGTGCTGGTCCGCGGTTTCAACGTGATGCGGGGCTACTTCGAGGACGCCGAGGAGAGCGCCCGCGTCCTGACCCCGGACGGCTGGCTGCGCACCGGCGACGTGGGCGTCCTGGACCCGGCCGGCAACCTCCGCATCACCGACCGCATCAAGGACATGTTCATCGTCGGCGGCTTCAACGCCTACCCCGCCGAGATAGAACAGCTCCTCGGCCTCCATCCGGACATCGCGGACGTGGCGGTGATCGGCGTGCCGGACGGCCGGCTGGGCGAGGTCGGCAAGGCCTATGTCGTACGGCGGGAGGGCTCCACCCTCACCTCCGACGACCTCCTCGCCTGGTCCCGCCGGGAGATGGCGAACTACAAGGTCCCACGGGTGGTGGAGTTCGTCACGAAGCTCCCGCGGAACGCCGGCGGGAAGGTGGTGAAGGGGGAGTTGCGGGGACGATGAGGCTCGGGCCGCCTGCTCAGGCGTGATCCGGCGGGGACGACGGCCGCGCAGGTCATTCCTGGACGAGGGACTGCCGGGCGACGGAGTGGACGGCGTGGATCTCGTCCATGGCGGCACGCCAGACGGGGGCGTTCCGGTCGATGGTGCGAGCCGCGTGCTCGGCGGCGCGCAATCGCGCTGCCAGCGCCGGGTTCCTGGCGATCTCCACCGCGACGGCCCACGTCTCGAGGAACTGGACGATCGGCCCGAGGCGGCCCGTGGCCGCGGCCAGCGTGATCGCCTCGTCCTTGTCGCGCTCCATCTCGGCGATCCGATGGGGCGCGACCTGCGCCAGAGCGCACCGGAGGGCGGCCGGCGTCCGCTCGGGCCGTGCGATGCCGGGCCCGCCGGGCTGGGCATGCCGTGCGGTCATCATGATCCTCCCCCGGTGAACCGGGCCCTGGACACACATCGGCCGCGACGGCTCCCCCTCCGCGCCGCCGCGGCCGATCCCCGTGTGGTGTAAGTCCGCCCCCCCGGTGGGACTTAGACCGGCTCGTCCGTCGCGTGGATGTTGTCCGGGGTGGCGTCGCCGGTGCTGTCGTCCTTGGTGATCGGGTTCTTGGTGGTGAGGGGCTCGCTGGTGGCGTGGATGTTGTCCGTGGTGGCTTCGCCGACCGGCTCGCCCGTGGCGTGGATGTTGTCGGTGCTGTTGGTGTCGCTCATGTGGCTGTCCCCCTGACAGTCTCGGTGCAATGGATGGAGCGGCCCGCCCGGCAGCTCCCCCGTGGGCCGCCGGACGGGCATCTCGGGGCCGCTACCCTAGTGCCACGGCCTCAGGTCGCCCCGTCTGCCCCCCGACGCGACGGATCGACTCGTTGAGAGTGCCGGGTGGCGATAAACGAACGATGAACGTCCAGGCGTGAGCCCTGCCGGAGGGTCCTATGCGACGGCGAGCGGGTTGAGGAGCGCCCTGACCGTGTCGGCCTCGGGAGCCCCCAACGTCTGGAAGATGTCGAGGGATTCGCGCCAGCAGACCTGGGCCCGCCCGGAGTGGCCGATCCCGTTCAGAGCCTGGCCGAGCACGATGAGAACGTTGGCCCTGCGCCACTCGCCACCGATGCCGCGCAGGACCGTCAGGGCCATCTCGGCGTTCGCCGCCGCCTGAGCCGGGCGTTGGGCGGCGAGGTCGGCCTCCGCGAGGCGGAACAGGGACATCCCCTCCCAGAGGTGCTGGCGGCTGTTGCGGAAGACCGTGAGCGCTTCGCTCAGACGTGTGGTGGCCTCGGGAAGGCGGCCGCTCTGGGTGAGCGCCAGGCCGAGCGCGTAGCGCCCGTTCGCGCCCTTCAGCGCATGGCCCATGTCGTCGTACATGTCGGTGCCCTGCTGGGCCAGGGACACGGCACTTCTGGTGCGCCTGGTGGCGAGATGGATACGGGAGAGGTTGCACAGCGCGCTCGCCTCGCCGGGGCGGTCGTGGCAGGCCCGGAAGCTCTCGATCGCCCGGGTGAGGTGTGCTTCGCCGTCCTCGTACTGGTTCTGGTAGAGCGCGATCACGCCGAGGGTGTTGGAGGCCCAGCAACTCGTCAGGTGATCCGTCTCGGCGGCCAGTTCGAGGGCCTGCGCGGCTGCCTCGCGGGCGGGGTCGAAGCGTCCGGTGATGTGGTGGACGTAGGCCAGGGTGACCAGAGCCCGTGCTTCCGCGTGCGAGTCACCGGCCTCCTGGGCCGCTTCCCGCAGAGCGGAGGCGACCCCCTCGTACGCCTTGGAGTTCGTGCCGGACTCCGCCAGATCCACGGAGGCCCACAGCACGTCGACGGCGCGCCGGAGGAATCCCTCCTTGGTGGACTGGCGGACGCAGGCGAGCAGGGAGATCGCCTCCGAGTACAGCCAGTCCTGGGCCCGGTGACGGTCTTCGAACGACAGCCCCGGGTGCTCCGTCGGCTCCAGATGGTCCACCAACCGGTCCCCGGGCCGTTCGATCGCGTACACCCCGGCGGCCGTGGCCAAGTAGAAGTCCAGGAGGCGCGACATCGCCGCGTCCCGCTCGCTCGGCGGCTGTTCGTCGCGTTCCGCGCAGGCGCGGGCGTAGAGGCGTACGAGGTCGTGGTAGCGGTAGCGGCCGGGGGCTGCGGATTCCAGGAGGGAGGTGTCGACGAGGGATTCGAGGAGGTCCTCGGTGTCGTCGATCGGGAGGTCGAGGACGGCGGCCGCGGCGGCGAGGGAGATGTCGGGGCCGTCGGCCAGGCCCAGCAGGCGGAAGGCACGGGCCTGGGCCGGCTCCAGCTGGCCGTAGCCGAGTTCGAAGGTGGCCTTGACCGCGAGGTCGCCGGCCTGGAGCTCGTCCAGGCGGCGGCGCTCGTCGCCGAGCTTCGCCGCCAGGACCGAGACGGTCCAGGTGCGGCGGGCGGCCAGCCGGGAGGCCGCGATGCGGATGGCGAGGGGGAGGAAGCCGCAGGCCGCGACGACGTCGAGGGCCGCCTCGCGCTCCGACGCCACCCGCTCCTGGCCGACGATCTTCGTGAAGAGCTGGAGGGCCTCCTCCGGGGACATCACGTCGAGGTCGACCAGGTGGGCGCCCGCCAGGTCCACCATCCGCACCCGGGACGTGACGAGGGCCGCGCAGCCCTCCGTGCCGGGGAGGAGGGGGCGGACCTGGGCCGCGTCGCGGGCGTTGTCCAGGAGGACCAGGACCCGGCGGCCGTCCAGGACCGAGCGGTAGAGCGCCGCGCGCTCCTCCAGGGAGTCGGGGATGGAGGAGTCCGCCGTGCCCAGGGCACGCAGGAACGCGCCGAGGACCGTCTCCGGCTCCGCCGCCCGCTGCCCCGCACCCTGCAGGTCGACGTACAGCTGCCCGTCGGGGAACGCCGCGCGCGCCTGGTGGGCCACGTGCACGGCGAGGGTCGTCTTGCCCACGCCGCCGATGCCCGCGAGCGCCGAGACGGCCATGACCTGGCCCTCTCCCTCGGCGGAGGAGGCGGAGGCCAGGACGTCGCTCAGTTCCTGGACGAACGACGCGCGGCCCGTGAAGTCCGTGACGGTGGCGGGGAGCTGGGCGGGACGGACCGGTGCCGGGGTGGGCTCGGCCGTCGGGGCCGAAGGTTCCGCGAGGCCCGGGTCGGCCTGGAGGATCCGATGCTGGAGCTCCTTCAGACCCGGGCGCGGGTCCACGCCGAGCTCGTCGGCGAGGAGGCGGCGCGTGTCGGCGTACACGGCGAGCGCCTCGGCCTGCCGCCCGCTGCGGTACAGGGCGAGCATCAGCAGTTCGCGCAGCCGCTCGCGCAGGGGGTGCGCCGCGGTGAGGGCGGTGAGTTCGGAGACCGCCTCCGCGTGGCAGCCCTGCTCCAGGTCCATGTCGAGGCGGGATTCGAGGAGTTGGAGCCGCCACTCCTCCAGGCGCGCCCGCTGTGTCTCCGCGTACGGCCCGGGCACGCTCGCCAGCGGCTCCCCGTCCCACAGGCCCAGCGCCCGGTTCAGCAGGTCGCGGGCGGAGCACAGGTCTCCGGAGTGCTTGGCCTTCTCGGCGTCGGCGGTGAGTTCCTGGGCCTCGGCGAGGTCGAGGGAGCTGCCGCTCCCGGCCAGCCGGATCGCGTAGCCGCCGGACTCACTGATCAGGACGCCGGGGTCCAGGGCCTTGCGGAGCCTGGAGGCGTACGTCCGTACGGCGGCCAGCGCCTGGGGCGGGGACTCCTCGCCCCACAGGGCGTCGATCAGCTCGCCGGACGTGGCCGTCCGGCCCTCCCGCAGCAGCAGCGCGGCCAGCAGGGCGCGTTGCTGCGGGGACCCCGTGGGCAAGGAATCCTCGCCGCGCCAGGCGCGCACCGGGCCGAGCACGCTGAAGCGCAACGCCGCCGACTCCCCGGCACGTCGCTGCTCCGGCACTCGCGGTACACCGTCCATCGCCGTCCCCCTGCCGAACCGTCAGTACTACGAGGCCAGTTTGCCTTGTTCATGGCGGATGCGTCAGCCGTGCGAGACAGCGATCACAGGCCCGCACACCGTACAGGCACGGGGGATCACAGGGCTCTCACAACCTCTGCGCACATCTCCGTACAGAGCCGCCCATTCCAGAGGCCTGCGGGGTGTACGGCGGCGGAGCGAGCGGCCGATGAGTCGTCGACGGGTTGTCGACGGCCGGCCGGCGGGTGGTCGACGGGTGGCTTACAGATAGCTGACGGGTCGTCAGATCGGCGCTACCGTGAGCCGTATGGAGACCACGAGGACCACTGAGGCCGCCCAGGCGCCCGCGACCCCGTTCCCGAAGATCATCTCCGTGGACGATCACACCGTGGAGCCCCCCGGCGTCTGGCGCGACCGCCTCCCCGCGAAGTACCAGGACACCGGACCCCGCATAGTCCGCGCGCCGCTGAAGGAGATGACCTTCCTCGGCGGCAGGTTCGCCCCGGTGATGGGCGGCCCCGGCGACGACGGACCCGTCGGCGACTGGTGGGTCTACGAGGACCTGCACCGTCCCCTCACCCGTCTCGACACCGCCGTCGGCTACGACAGGGACGAGATACGGCTGGAGATCATCACGTACGAGCAGATGCGACCCGGCTCGTACGACGTCCCCCAGCGCCTCGCCGACATGGACGTCAACCACGTCCAGTCCGCCCTGTGCTTCCCCACCTTCCCGCGCTTCTGCGGCCAGACCTTCACCGAGGCCAAGGACCGTGAGCTGGGCCTGCTCGGAGTGAAGGCTTACAACGACTGGATGGTGGAGGAGTGGTGCGGCCCGGCGGCGCACGGCCGGCTCGTGCCGCTCACCCTCGTACCCCTCTGGGACCCGGAACTCGCCGCCGCGGAAGTACGCCGCAACGCCGCCCGTGGCGTCCGCGCGGTCGCCTTCTCCGAGATCCCGCCCCACCTCGGGCTGCCCTCCGTCCACACCGACGACTGGGACCCCTTCCTCGCCGCCTGCGACGAGACCGGCACGGTCGTCGCCATGCACATCGGCTCCAGCAGCAAAATGCCGTCGACGTCGGCCGACGCGCCGCCCGCCGTCGGCTCCACCATCACCTTCGCCAACTGCTGCTTCTCGATGGTCGACTGGCTGATGAGCGGCAAGTTCGAACGCTTCCCGAACCTCAAGGTCATGTACGCGGAAGGCCAGATCGGCTGGATCCCCTACATCCTGGAGCGCGCCGACGTGGTCTGGGAGGAGAACCGCGGCTGGGGCGGCGTCGCCGACAAGGTCCACCGCCCGCCGTCCGAACTCTTCGCCGACCACGTCTACGGCTGCTTCTTCGACGACGCGTTCGGCCTGCGGAACCTCGACGCCATCGGGGTCCCGAACGTCCTCTACGAGACCGACTACCCCCACTCCGACTCCACCTGGCCCAAGTCCCGCGAGGTCGGCGAGGCCCAGATGGGGCACCTGGACGCGGACGTGGTGGAGCGGATCGTCCGGGGCAACGCCATCGAACTGCTGGGGCTGACGGAGGACGGGCTCTGGGCCGGGCCGGGGGGTCCCCGTTGAACCAGTCCCCGTCGAACCGGTCGGCGCCGAAGCAGTCCCCGTCGGACCCCGCGCCCCTGCTCTACGGGATGCAGCTCCCGATCCAGTCCCAGAGCACGATCTACGCCGAACCCTGGGAGGCCAAGGCCGGTCCCGGCGAGCTCGTCGCCGTCGCCCGCGCCGCCGACCGTGCCGGCTTCGCGTACGTGGCGAGCTGCGACCACGTGGCCGTCCCGCGCCGTCTCGCGGACGCCATGAGCACGATCTGGTACGACCCCGTCGCCACCCTCGCCTACCTCGCGGGCGTGACCGAGCGCGTACGGCTGCTCAGTCATGTCGCGGTCGTCGGGCTGCGGCATCCGCTGGTCACGGCCAAGCAGTACGCGACCCTCGACCACCTCTCCGGCGGGCGGCTGATCCTCGGGGTCGGTGCCGGGCATGTGGAGGAGGAGTTCGAGGCGGTGGGCGCCGACTTCGCGCGGCGGGGGGCGGTGCTCGACGAGTCCATCGACGCGCTGCGCGCCGCCCTTGGGGTGGACGAGTTCCCCGTGCACCACGGGAAGCTGTACGACTTCGAAGGGCTCGGGCAGCGGCCCAGGCCCGCGCAGGAGCGCGTGCCCGTGTGGGTGGGCGGCTCCTCGCCCGCCGCCGTGCGCCGGGCCGCGCTGCGGGGCGACGGCTGGCTGCCGCAGGGGGATCCGCGCGAGCGGCTGCCGGAGCAGATCGCCCGCCTGTACCGGATCAGGGAGGAGGCGGGGATCTCCGCGCCTCTCGTCGTCGGGGCCATCACCGAGCCCCTGTACGTCGGCACGCCCGGCTGGCAGGTCGGGCGGCGCACCGTGAGCGGGGCCCCGGAGGCGGTCGCCGAGTCGTTGCGGGCGTACCGGGCGATGGGGGTGCACCAGATCCAGGTGCGGTTCCGGGCGCGGGGGCTGAGTGAGCTCGTCGACCAGATCACGGCGTTCGGCGCCGACGTCGCGCCGCACCTCAACCAGAGCGCGCCGCACCTCAACTAGGGAGTCAGGGTATGGGCAAGCTGGACGGACGCGTCGTCATCGTCACCGGGGCGGCGCGCGGGCAGGGCGAGCAGGAGGCGCGGCTGTTCGCCGCGGAGGGCGCCAGGGTCGTCGTCGCGGACGTGCTCGACGACCGGGGCGAGGACGTGGCCAAGGAGCTGGACGCGCTCTACGTCCACCTCGACGTGGGCCGGGAGGACGACTGGGCGGCCGCCGTCGCCGCCGTGAAGGGCGCGTACGGGCGGATCGACGGGCTGGTCAACAACGCGGGCATCCTGCGCTTCAACGCCCTGGTGGACACCCCGTTGGACGAGTTCCTCCAGGTCGTGCAGGTCAACCAGGTCGGCTGCTTCCTCGGGATCAAGACGGTGGCGGGGGAGATCGCCGCGGCCGGCGGGGGCACGATCGTCAACACGGCCTCGTACACCGCGATGACCGGGATGGCGGCCGTGGGCACGTACACGGCGACCAAGCACGCCATCCTCGGCCTCACCCGCGTCGCCGCCCTGGAGCTGGCTCACCAGCGGATACGGGTCAACGCCATCTGCCCGGGCGCTGTCGACACCCCCATGTCGAACCCGGCCCAGCTCGACCCGACGGCCGACCCCGAGGAGATGACCAGGGCCCTGGACGAGCTGTACAGCAAGCTCGTGCCGCTCGGGCGGGTGGGCAGGCCCGAGGAGGTCGCCCGGCTCGCCCTCTTCCTGACCTCCGAGGACTCCTCGTACATCACCGGGCAGCCGTTCGTGATCGACGGGGGGTGGCTGGCGGGGGTCAGCGTTCTGTGAGGCCCATCGCGAGCTGACGGTTCGTCAGCTATTGACGCTTCACGGGCTCGGTGCAACAGTCGGCGGCAAGTAGATCTGACGGAACGTCAGATACGAATGTGGGGACGGTGAACCTCCTTGGAATTCGGGCTCTTTGTACAGGGATACGTGGGCAAGCGCGCCGAGACCGACCCGCTCGCGGAGCACAAGGCGCTGATGGAGGAGACCGAGTACGTCATCCAGGCGGACAAGTCCGGCTTCAAGTACGCCTGGGCGTCCGAGCACCACTTCCTGGAGGAGTACTCGCACCTCTCGGCGAACGACGTCTACCTCGGCTATCTCGCCCACGCCACGGACCGCATCCACCTCGGCTCGGGCATCTTCAACCCGCTCGCCCAGGTCAACCACCCGGTGAAGGTCGCCGAGAAGGTCGCCATGCTCGACCACCTCAGCGAGAACCGCTTCGAGTTCGGCAGCGGACGGGGCGCGGGCAGCCACGAGATCCTCGGCTTCCTCCCCGGCATCACCGACATGAACTACACCAAGGAGATCTGGGAAGAGACCATCGCCGAGTTCCCGAAGATGTGGCTCCAGGACGAGTACGTCGGGTTCCAGGGCAAGCACTGGCAGCTCCCGCCCCGCAAGGTGCTCCCCAAGCCGTACGGGAAGGCGCACCCCGCGATGTGGTACGCCGCCGGGTCGCCGCCCTCGTACGCCATGGCCGCCCGCAAGGGCCTGGGCGTGCTCGGCTTCAGCGTGCAGAAGGTCTCCGACATGGAGTGGGTGCTCCAGCAGTACAAGACCGCCATCGTGGACGCCGAGCCCGTCGGGGCCTTCGTCAACGACAACGTGATGGTGACGACGACGGCCATCTGCGCGCCGACCCACGACGAGGCGATACGGATCGCGGTCGGCGGCGGACTGCACTACCTCCCCTCCCTCGTCTTCCGCTACCACGACACCTTCCCGCGCCCCGAGGGCTTCCCCGTCTGGCCGGAGACGCTCCCCGAGTACAACGCGGAGTTCGTCGAACTCCTCATCGAGGAGGAGCTGTTGATCTGTGGTGACCCGGACGAGGTGCTCACCCAGTGCAAGCGGTGGGAGCAGGCGGGTGCCGACCAGCTCTCCTTCGGGCTGCCGGTCGGGGTCCCGAAGGAGGAGACCCTGCAGACGATCCGGCTGATCGGCGAGCACGTGATTCCGAAGATCGACACGGATCCGGTGCACCGGACGACCCGTTTCCGGCAAGCGGTCTGAGGAGGGTGCGGCCATGCTCGACCACGTCATCAAGGGCGCGACCGTCGTGGACGGCACGGGCGCGCCCGGTTACACCGCGGACGTCGCCATCCGCGACGGCCGTATCGCCGCGATCGGCACGGTGACGGAGGCGTCCCGCACGAGCGAGGACGCCTCCGGTCTCGTCCTCGCCCCCGGATTCGTCGACCCGCACACGCACTACGACGCCCAGCTCTTCTGGGACCCCTACGCCACCCCGTCCCTGAACCACGGGGTGACGACGGTCGCGGGCGGCAACTGCGGCTTCACCCTCGCCCCGCTGAACCCGGCACGGCCCGAGGACGCCGACTACACGCGCCGCATGATGTCCAAGGTCGAGGGGATGTCGCTGGTCGCCCTGGAGGAGGGGGCGCCCTGGAACTGGCACAGCTTCGGCGACTACCTCGACGCCCTGGAGGGGCGGATCGCCGTCAACGCGGGCTTCATGGTGGGGCATTGCGCGCTGCGGCGGTACGTCATGGGCGCGGACGCGGTGGGCGGGCGGCCGACCGGGGAACAGCTGGAGCAGATGCTCGCCCTCTTCCACGAGGCGATGGAGGCGGGAGCCTGGGGCCTGTCCACCACCCAGTCCTCCACCCATTCCGACGGCGACGGGAAACCGGTCGCCTCCCGGCACGCGAAGCCGGCGGAGTTGCTGGCTTTGAGCAGGGCCGTCGGCGAGCACGAGGGCACCCAGATCGAGGCGATCGTCGCCGGCTGCCTCGACCAGTTCAGCGACGACGAGATCGACCTCTTCGTCGAGATGAGCGCCGCGGCGGGCCGCCCGCTCAACTGGAACGTGCTGACCGTCGACGCCGCCGTCCCCGAGCGCGTACCGAGGCAACTGGTCGCGAGCGAACGGGCGCGGAAGGCGGGCGGCCGGGTGGTGGCCCTCACCATGCCGATCCTCACCCCCATGAACATGTCCCTGGGCACGTTCTGCGCGCTGAACCTGATCCCCGGGTGGGGGCCGATCCTCGCCCTGCCCGTCCCGGAGCGCATCGCACGGCTGCGGGACTCCTCCGTGCGGGCCGAGATGCTGGCCCGGGCGAACAGCAAGGAGGCGGGCGTCTTCCGCCGGCTCGCCAACTTCGGCCGGTACGTCATCGGGGACACCTACAGCCCGGCGAACGACGGCCTCACCGGGCAGGTCGTGAAGGACATCGCGGCCCGGCGCCACCAGGAACCCTTCGAGTGCCTGGTCGAGATCTGCGCGCACGACGACCTGCGGACGGTGCTGTGGCCCATGCCCACCGACAACGACACCGACTCGTGGACGCTGCGCGCCGAGACCTGGCAGCACCCGGACGTCATGCTCGGCGGCTCGGACGCGGGGGCCCATCTGGACCGCATGTGCGGGGCCCCGTACACGACCCGGTTCCTCGGGGACTGTCTGCGCGGGCGGAAGCTGACCACGCTGGAGGCGGCCGTGAAGATGCTCACGGACGACCCGGCGCGGCTCTTCGGACTGAGGGAACGCGGGCGGATCGCGGAGGGCTTCCATGCGGACCTCGTGCTGTTCGACCCGGAGCGCATCGACGCCGGCAAGGCCACCCTGGTGCACGACCTGCCGGGAGACAGCCCGCGACTCGACTCCAGGGCGATCGGCGTCACGGCGGTCTGGGTCAACGGGGTCGAGTCGATCCGGGGGGACGTGGTGACGGGCGCCGTACCCGGGAAGGTGCTCCGCTCCGGGCGGGACACGCAGACGGTGAGCACGCGGTGACCGATGTGCGGGGGGCGGGCGACGAGCAGCGGCTGTTCATCGGCGGCTCCTGGGTGGAGCCCGACGACGGGCACTACGAGGTGATCGACCCGGCGACGGAGGGTGTCGTCGGGATGGCGCCGGAGGCCTCGCGGAAGCAGGTGCACGCGGCCGCCGCCGCGGCCCGGGAGGCCTTCGGCCCGTGGTCACGGACGCCCCCCGAGGAGCGCGCGGCGCTCCTCGGCCGGGCGGCGGACATCATCCGGCGCAACTTCCTCCCCTACGCCGATCTCGCCCAGGCCGAGAGCGGTGCCACGACCGGGACCGCGCGCGGGATGCAGGTGGGGGTGGGCGCGGCCCGTTTCCGGCGCTACGCGCGCGTGGAGCCCGTCGAGCAGCCGCTGCCGCCGCAGATCAACGAGGCCGGGCCGTTCGGGAACGCGGCGGTGATGGGCGCCCTCGCCGTCCGCCAGCCGGTCGGCGTGGTCACCTGCGTCACTTCCTACAACAACCCCTGGGCCAACCCGGCCGGGAAGATCGCCCCCGCCCTGGCCATGGGCAACACGGTGGTGGTGAAGCCCGCCCCGCAGGACCCGCTCTCCGTGTACCGGATGGCTCAGGCCCTGGAGGCGGCGGGCGTACCGGCGGGTGTCGTGAACGTGGTGAGCGGTTCGCGCGCGGAGGTCGGCGAGGCGGCCGTGGACTGCGAGGACGTGGACATGGTCAGCTTCACCGGCTCGACGGCGGTGGGGCAGCGCATCGCCGAGGTGTGCGGGCGGGGGATGAAACGCCAGCTGATGGAGCTGGGCGGGAAGGGCGCGGCGGTCGTCTTCGACGACGCGGACGTCGGGTCGGCGGTGCTCGGCATCGGCACGACGTTCTCCTTCTACAGCGGCCAGATCTGCACGGCGCCGACGAGGGTGATCGCACAGCGGGGTGTCCACGACCGCCTGGTCGAGCAACTGGCGGTGTACGCCGGGCGGTTGACGGTCGGGGATCCGCGGGAGCCCGGGACGGTCGTCGGGCCGGTCATCTCGGCGGCCCACCGGGACCGGGTCGAGGCCTACGTCGAACTCGGCCGCAAGGAGGGCGCGCGGATCGTCACGGGCGGCACGCGCCCCCCGCACGACCGCGGCTTCTACGTAGCCCCGACCCTCCTCGCGGACTGCACCCCCGACATGCGGGTGGTCCGCGAGGAGATCTTCGGGCCCGTCGTCGTGGTCGTCCCCTTCGACGACGAGGAGGAAGGCATCGCCCTCGCCAACGACAGCGACTACGGGCTGATCGACTACGTCTGGTCGGGCGACGTCGCCCGCGCCTTCCGCGTCGCCCGCGCGCTGCGTGCGGGCGGGGTGGGCGTCAACACCGTCGGCCGCAACATGGAGGCACCGTTCGGCGGCTTCAAGAAGAGCGGGGTGGGGCGTGACGTGGGGTCGTACGCACTGCACGCGTACAGCGAGGTGCAGGCGATCGTGTGGCCGTCGGGTAACTAGTGCCGCAGCAGGCAACGTTCGCCCCGTCGCGACGCCCGGCACGCACTCTCGCCGCACCGGCCGAAAGCCCAAGTACGTCCAGTACGAGGACTTCCGGCCGACACGCCGGGAGCACGCACCGGACGCCGCTCCTTGACGGGCATACGTTGCCTGCCGCGGCACTAGGGCCTGTCCGGACCGGCAGGGTGGGTCATCCGAGCGGGGGTGTCGAGACCGCCCGGCATGGCGCCGGGGTCCGCGGCGCCACGCGGCGGATGCTGGTGGCTCCCACCGTGCGGGAGAGGCCCGTGAACGACCCCGGCCCTCAAGCAACCCGAAGGCCCGCATCCACCGGAGCCGGCTACGACTCGGCGGGCCAGGCCGGGGTCATCGGCATTGGACTCGCCGCCGTGCTGACGTTCGCACTCGCGCAGGGTTCCTGGCAGTGGTTCTCCACGTACATCGGGGTGACGCTTCTTGCCGTGATCTTCGCCTTCCAGCGGCGGCCGGCGTGGACGCCCGGCATCCGATCGGCGTACATGCGCGGCCTGGTCGCCTATTCGCTGGTCGTCGGCCTGTGCGTGGCGATCGCACTGGCCCCCATGATGCAGCGCTGGGCTTGGCTGTTTCCGATGTCGGGCACGCGGAGCGGGTGCGAGGGGACGGGCAGGTACGAGGCCATCCGGTCGAGGGCCGCGCTGGCGAGCCTGGCTGACAGCGACGGCGCCGCCTTGGCGTACGCGCAAGTGGCCCAGAGCGGCAAGGCCGTTGCCGACTGCCTGGCCGCCACGACGACCCTGTGGCTGCCCGTGTACGGAGCTGGGGCCGCTGTGCTGGTAGGTAAGGCAGCCACTTCGTCGGGCAGGCTCATCGTCATGTTGACCGTCATGCGGACATCGTGCGGTGAATGTGGTGACGAGTATGGCGAATGTGGGAAACACCGGCCCCGATGGGACGCTCAGGCCTCGTCCCTGAGACGGGTGCGCTGGATCTGGCGGGCCAGGGTGCGGCGTACGGAGGCCGATTCGGTGGGGGTGGCCGTCGCGGGGTCGGGAATGTCGAGGGCGCGGCTGATCTCGTCGTAGGCGTGCCGGTGGCCGCCGGGCAGAGCGGCCCGGTGCAGCCGCAGGTCCTCCTCGACCAGGCGCCGGAGTTCGTCGACGCTCTGGGGTGTGAAGTGCTTCTTTCCCCGGGCGACGGCGTTGAGGTGCCGGGTGCAGTGGGCGGTGTCGTGGAGGGTCTCGGAGATCTCCTCGGCGAGGCCCCAGAGGCGCCCCTCGAGCCATGGGGTGTCGTGCTGGTCGAGGGAGAGGCGCGGCGGGGGTGATGGATCGTCCCCCTTGTGCTTGGTGACCTGCTTGGACACGGCGGGCTGACTCATGCCGGTGAGGCGGGCGATCCTGTCCTGGGTCCAGCCGAGACCGGCGAAGAGTTTGATCATCTCGGCGCGCAGCCGGCGCATCTCCTCGCCCGCGCGGATGACGTCGTTCATGTCGGCGAACATCCGCTCGGCCTGCGCTTCGGTCAGGGGCTCGGTCGGGGGCTCGGGGGTTCGACGTGTGTCCTCTTCGACTGCCATAGCTCGGTTATATACCCAGGTCGAGTGTACCCACGGAGCCATAACCCGGTTGTATAACTCGGTTATGGCTGCCAGGATCCGTGTCATGCCCACCTTCACCGCACCTGATGGAACCCGCCTCGCCTACCGCCTGATGGGAGGCGGGAGCGGAGACGGCGTCGGCGATCCGGTCCTCTGTGTCCCCGGCGGCCCCACGGACTCCCGCTACCTCGGCGACCTCGGAGGCCTCTCCCTGTACCGTCGGCTGGCCGTCCTGGACCTGCGCGGTACCGGCCGGTCCGCGCGCCCGCACGACACCGCCGGGTATCGCTGCGACCGCCTGGTCGACGACGTCGAGGCGCTGCGCGCGCACCTCGGGCCGGCCCGGCTCGACCTGCTCGGCCACTCCGCCGGAGCGAACGTCGCGACGCAGTACGCGGCCCGGTATCCGGAGCGCGTCGGCAGGCTCGCCCTGATCGGCCCCGGCACCCGAGCCGTCGGCATCGAGGTCACGGGGGAGGCGCGGCGCGCACTCGCGCGGCTCAGGGAGAGCGAGCCGTGGTTCCCGGCGGCGTTCGCCGCTCTGGAGGCGATCGGTGTGGGGACGGGCGGCGACCGGGAGGCCATCGCCCCCTTCTTCTGGGGCCGTTGGGACGCCGCGGCGCGGCAGCATCATGCGGCCGCCCGGCCGGGCAACGAGGAGGCCGTGGCCTTCTTCGGGGCCGAGGGCGCCTTCGACCCGCCCGCCACCCGCGCCGCGCTCGCCGTCTGCCGGGCCCCCGCCCTGCTGCTCACCGGGGAGTTCGACCTGAACAGTCCGCCCGGGGCGACGGCCGAGTTCGCGGGGCTGTTCCCCGATGCGCGACTCGTCGTGCAGCCGGGGGCCGGTCATTACCCGTGGCTCGACGACGCCGGGCGGTTCGTGGCGACCGTAGCGGCGTTTCTGGGCTGAGTACGACTGGCAGTAGCGTCGCTATCGAAATGGTGTTAGCGTTGCTCTCGTCGGGTGGTGAACGCCGCTACCCCGCGACATCGAGGAGCATCGTCATGACCGAGCACTCCAGCACGTCGGGAACGTCTCGCCGAGTGGCCGTCGTCACGGGCGGATCCCGCGGAATCGGCCGGGAGACCGCCGAGCGCCTCGCGGCCGACGGTTACGCCGTCGTCGTGAACTACGCGGGCAACGAGGCCGAGGCCGACAAGACCGTCGCCGCGATCACCGAGGCGGGCGGAGAGGCGATCGCCGTCCGCGCCGACGTGGCCGACGAGACCGAGGTGGCCGCCCTCTTCGACGCCACCGAATCCGCGTTCGGCGGAGTGGACGTCGTCGTCCACGCGGCCGGTGTCATGGTTCTCGCGCCCCTGGTCGACCTCGACCTCGACGCGCTGGACCGCATGCACCGCACCAACATCCGCGGCACGTTCGTCGTCGACCAGCAGGCGGCACGACGGCTGCGCGCGGGCGGCGCGCTCATCAACTTCTCCAGCTCCGTGCTGGCGCTCGCGATCCCCGGGTACAGCGCGTACGCCGCCACCAAGGGTGCCGTCGAGGCCATGACCCTGATCGTCGCGCGTGAGCTGCGCGGCCGGGACATCACCGTCAACGCCGTGGCCCCCGGCCCGACCGCCACCGCCCTCTTCCTGGACGGCAAGGACGAGGAGACCATCGCGCGGATGGCGGCCCAGCCGCCGCTGGAGCGCCTCGGCACCCCCCGGGACATCGCCGACGTGGTGTCCTTCCTCGCCGGTCCCGCGGGCCGCTGGGTCAACGGCCAGGTGCTGCGGGCCAACGGCGGCATCGCGTAACTCGCCACGAGTCGAGCTGTCACGAGTCGAGCTGTCACGAGTCGAGCTGTCACGAGTCGAGCTGTCACGAGTCGAGCTGTCACGAGTCGAGCTGACACGAGTCGAGCTGTCACGAG
>NZ_JBEYFS010000031.1:0-2984 GCF_040634475.1 Streptomyces sp. NPDC007095 | reverse complement strand
ACGTGTCGAGCTGCCACGAGTCGAGCTGCCACGAGTCGACCTGCCACGAGTCAACCTGCCACGAGTCAACCTGCCACGAGTCGACCTGCCACGAGTCAACCTGCCACGAGTCAACCTGCCACGAGTCGACCTGCCACGAGTCGACATCCCCCGACTCAAAAGGAGTTCAGCCATGGATTCGGTCATGGACGCTGTTCCGCGCAAGACGATCGTCATCACAGGGGCCGGATCCGGCTTCGGCGCGCTGTCCGCCCGTGCCCTCGCCCGCGCCGGGCACACGGTGTACGCCGCGATGCGGGACACCGGCGGGCGCAACGCGGCCCGGGTCGCGGAGGCCGAGGCGTACGCCGCAGAGCACGCGGTGGACCTCCGTACGGTCGAACTCGACGTCCTCTCCCAGGAGTCGGCGGACACGGCGATCGCCACGGTGCTGGCGGGGGCCGGCCGGCTGGACGTCCTCGTCCACAACGCCGGGCACATGGTGACCGGCCCGACGGAGGCCTTCACGCCCGCCGAACTGGCCGCGGTCCACGACACGAACGTGCTGGGCACCCAGCGGGTCAACCGGGCCGCGCTGCCGCACCTGCGGGCCCAGGGCCACGGCCTGCTGCTGTGGGTCGGCTCCACCTCCACGCGCGGCGGCACCCCGCCGTACCTGGCGCCGTACTTCGCCGCCAAGGCCGCGATGGACGCGCTCGCCGTGTCGTACGCCGCCGAGCTTGCCCGCTTCGGCATCGAGACGACGATCGTGGTGCCGGGCGCGTTCACCTCGGGCACGAACCACTTCGCGAGCGGTGGCCACCCCTCCGAACGGACCGTGCTGCCCGCCTACGAGGAGCACTACGCGGGCCTGATGGACCAGGTCGCCGGACGCCTGGCGGCCCTCACACCGCCAGACGCGGACGTGTCGCTCGTCGCCGACGCCATCGTCGACGTGGTGGACACCCCGCACGGGAAGCGTCCCTTCCGGGTGCACGTCGACCCGGCGGACGACGGTTCGCAGGAGGTCAGCGTGGTCGCGGACCGTGTCCGCGCCGAGTTCCTGACCCGGATCGGCCTGGCGGACCTGTTGTCCCCCGTAGCGCAGAAGGGGACGGCATGACCTCGGACGACTCGGATAACGTCGCTACCGTGAGTACGTCCGTGAGCAGTACGAAAGAGCGCATCCTCGAAGTGGCGGCCGAGCTGGTGGCGAACTCCCCCGACGGGGACGTCTCCACCCGGGCGGTCTGCGAGGCGGCAGGGGTCGGCGCCCCGGCCCTCTACCGCCACTTCGGAGACAAGGAGGGCCTGCTGTCGGCGGTGGTCGACCACGGGTACGAGAAGTACCTGACGACCAAGCGCAGCCGCAGGCCCGGCACGGACCCCATACAGGACCTGCGTGACGGCTGGGACACCCACGTCGAGTTCGCCCTGCGCAACCCGAACCTGTACCGCCTGATGAACTCCCCGGCGATGCGCACACCGCCGGCTGCCGCCCTGGAGTCCCACCGCATCCTCACCGCGGACCTCCGGCGCGCGGCCGAACAGGGCAAGCTGCGCCTGGCCCCCGAACTCGCCGCACAGATGATCATGTCCGCCAACGTCGGCGTCTCCCTGATGCTGGTCTCCCGCCCGACGACCTTCACGGACGAGACGCTCTCCCGGCGGATACGGGACGCGGTGCACGCGGTGGTCTTCACCCCGGAGGCGACGGGGCCGGAGACCGTGTCCGCCGGCGACGAGGAAGCGAAAGCGGAAGACGTACTCCCCGCCACCGCCACCCACCTCGCCGCCCTCGTCCGCCAGACCCCGAGGCCGGACTTCACCCCGGGCGAGTCCGCCCTTCTGGGCGAGTGGCTGGACCGCCTCTCCAACACGACACCGGAGTAGCCGTACTCAGGCCACTACGGGCCACGACAGGTCGCGACCTCGCGGCAACCTGAGTACGACGGCGGATGCCGCCCGAACACGGTCCTCCGTACCGTCGGCCGCATGGCGAACACCAACACCACCGGCTCCCGGCGCACTCCCCTCGACCGGGCCGGCCTGACCGTCCTGGCGATGCTGGTACTCATCACCGGAGGCCTGGTCTCCACCTTCGGCCCGCTCCTCGCCATCGCCTGCGACACCTGCGAGGACGGCGTCCGCACACCCGAGTTCGCGAACGCGCTCATGCTGGTCGCCCGGTTCGGCGTACCGCTCACCACGCTGGTGACGGTCGCCGCGATCTTCCTCCCCCGGGGTGGCGCGAAGGCGGGCGGAATCGGCCTGGGTGTACTGGCCCTCCTCATGGTGACGCTGCTGGCCCTCGGCCAGTGAGCCGAGGGGCGGTCGAGCCGTTGTTGTTGCTCCTGAGCGCCCGGAGAAGGACGTCGAAGGGCGGGAAGCCGATGTCGGCGGAGTGCGGGCGCGGGGCGGGGGACCGGTGACCACGCAGGTGCCCGTCGTCGTGGCAAGGCGTGCGATGTCCGTCCAGCCTCACCGACCAACGATTTCGAAGGCGCGGCTGCCGTGGGCGGGGCCTACCGCCACAGGGTCCAGATCAGGAACTCGCCGGAGATCACGGCAGCCCTCGAAGATGCGTGTGGCGGAGGCAGTCGCACATGAACGGAATCCCGCTGGAGGAGGCCGAGTCCACCAAGGCGTTCACGCCATCGGGCGGGAACCAGCCGTGGGCAGGGAGATCCCCTGCCGGTGATCTCCCTCTGCGGAGTACACGGGTTGCGCCATGATGCCGGCACGTCCAATACCCCCTGTCCAAGCCGGATTCTGCGCTGTCTCCGCCAAAGTGCTTCTCTTCTCCGCAGCCAACAGGGCTTTGAACAAGCCCATCGTTGTAGTTCAGGCATCCCCCTTACATGAGGGGGGAATGCCTGAGACTATTTGCCTCGCCAGTGCGAGATGGGGGCTAGGCCCTGTCGTCAAATTCCCGTCTGCCCCGCGACGCCATGCACGCACTCTCACCGCACCAGGCACAGACCCAAGTACGTCCAGTACGAGGG
>NZ_JBEYFS010000030.1:0-67768 GCF_040634475.1 Streptomyces sp. NPDC007095 | reverse complement strand
GGACGGCCTGGTCCCGCTGTCCTGCAACGAGATCCGGCGCCTGTTCATCACGGTCGTCGTGCAGCCTCGCCACGACATGGCCTACCGGCTCGGCCGGTCGCACTGGCGGCGGCTCCCTCAGCAGTGATCCCTCACCAGCCATTACCGGCGACAGGCCGCATCCCGGACATGAGTGCCTGCTTCCGATCCCAGGGGCGGCACTCGTCCGAGTCAGGAGCCGATGTGCTGCACCGGCGTCAACCCGCCCGCGCGACTCGTCCGGTCGGGCGGGCCGTCTCTCGTCCCGGGTTGGTCCGATTGGTCGGATCTGCCGGTGGGTCGCGCCGGGACGTTCCGGGCGGCGGCAGGGCCGAGGTTATGAATGCGTCACCTGACCATCCATGATCATCAACCTCAGGAGCCACACGATGCGCCCCATGAGAGCAGCCTGTCTCGGCACGGCCACTGCGCTGGTTGGCCTTCTCGCCTGCGCCCCTGTCGCGGCCGCCGCGACGGACACCGATTCCGCCCACACCGCGGGCGGAGACCGGGTCATCACACTCATCGGCCGGCTCGCGCAGCAGACGCGCTTCCCCGTCAACCCCGGCGGCGCCCCCGCCCAGGGCGATCGGACCGTCTTCCGCTCGGTCCTCTTCGACCAGTACGGCAACCAGGTCGGCGACACCGACGGTACCTGCACCACCACCCGGGTCGACAACGGCGGAGCGGAGGAGTGCGTCGTGACCTATAACCTGCCGGGCGGCCAGCTCTCCGTGCAGGGGATGGTCTTCGGCATTCTCAACCCGGGCCCTCCCTCTTCGTTCGACAACGGGATCACCGGCGGCACCGGGGAATTCGACCGGGCTCGTGGCTCGGTCCACGCCGACACGATCGCTCCGGGCACGAGGCGCTTCACGATCGACCTCGACCGCTGACCGCCCCTGCCCCCGCCCGGTGAGAAGGCCGGCCCGTCCACGGCACGGCCCACCGGCTCGACTGGTCCCACTGGCGACGCCGCCACCAGGCTCGATCCCAGGCCATCCACCATCAGCGACAAGCCGCCCAGCCAGGAAGACCGCGATCTACAGCTGGAGTACTGGCCTCGGGTTTTCACGAAACGCGCTGTCCAGCCAGTGAGCCTTTTCCAACCTCAGGCTGACGTGGCCGGGTGGAGGGGGCGAAGACGTGACGAGAGTAGCGGGAGTAGAGGTGACGTAGGACCGGTTGCAACCCAAGTGCGCCGATGTCCAGGACGGAAACAGACCTATTTGCTGCCTACCGTCGCCGCTGGCAATCAACATCAGCGAAAGAACCGCGATGATCGAGCAGACCAGCGCCACGCCGGAGGGCTACACCACCGTTGCGCCCTGGGTCGTCACCGACGGCACGGGGGCTTTCCTCGACTTCGTAGCCCAGGCGTTCGGGGGTGAGGAGCTCGGGCGGGTATCGACCGAGGACGGCGTGGTCGGTCACGGTCAGATCCGCGTTGGCGACACCGTGGTGTTGGCCTTCGACCGACGCACGGACTGGCCCACCATGCCGAGCCTGCTACGTGTGTTCGTCGCCGACGCGGAGGAGGCGTTCTCACAAGCTGTCGCAGATGGCGGCCACGTCCGTCACTTCCCTGGCCGACGACGCCTTCGGACAGCGCGGAGGGCGTATCAGGGACCCCTTCGGCAACATCTGGTGGGTGGTCAGCCGCGTTGAGGACGTCTCCGAGGACTGCATGTGGAAGAGGCTGCACCCCGTATACGCCGAGTCCATGCGCGTGGCTCAGGAGACGCTCGACGCCGAGCTCAGCGGTCGGCCCCACGGACGCAGCAGCGCGCCCGTCAAGACAACCGGCTGACTCATGATGTCGAGATTCGCATAGGCCAGACCGGGGTCCAGCCAAGGTAAAGCCAAAAGCCGCAACGGAGATGTCAGAGAGGGACCGTTCCCGGGACACGCCACAGGGGCGCCCGATCTTCATCCAGGGCACGTTGCTACCCCTCCGAGGGGCAACGAGGTCCACGGCGGGTCGTGCGGAGCAGCACGCCTCCCGCACCGGGCAAAAGCCCGAGGCTCTCGGGGAGGCGTGCGTACTCCTCGGGGTGGGGCTCAGCCCACCGCGTTCGCCCGCTCGGCCGCGCTCAGCGACGAGAGGGGTTCGGCGACAGACTTGGCGTGGACCGGGTTTGCGTGGGTGGCCGCAACGGGGTTCGCCTGAGTGGCGGCAACCGGGTTTGCGTGGGTGGCGGCAACCGGGTTTGCGTGGGTGGCGGCAACCGGGTCCGCGTGGGTGGCGGCAACCGGGTTTGCGTGGGTGGCGGCAACCGGGTTTGCGTGGGTGGCGGCAACCGGGTCCGCGTGGGTGGCGGCAACCGGGTCCGCCTGAGTGGCCGGGACCGGGTTCGCGTGAGTGGCCGGGGTCGCGGCGCTGGCGACGCTGACCATCCCCGCGGCGGCCAGAACGGTTCCGGCGGCCACGCTGAACATAGCGCGGCGGTTATGCGAGAACTTGCGGTGCTTCGACAACGGTGTGCCTCTTCCTCGGATCGCCGGACTCCCACCTGTGCGTGGAAGCCCTTTCGGGAGAGAGGTACGGAGTCGGGCGGTGGTCAGGTTGCACGGTGCGGCGGGAAAATTCTCCTGCCCGCACCGTGCAACCCCAGAGGGCCACTCCCCGTATGTATGACAGATGGAGTGGTGCGCAAGGGAGAGGCCGGCAAAGAGTGAGGGACACCGCCCGGGAACGAGAGTTCCGGGAATTTGCCGAGGCGCGGCAGGCGCAGCTCCGACGCAGCGCCTACCTGCTCTGCGGTGACTGGCACCAGGCACAGGACCTGACCCAGACGACTTTGATGAAGTTGTACGCGGCCTGGGGACGGGTCAGCCGGGACGGCAATGCGGATGCCTACGCTCGCACCATCCTCACCCGCACCTTCATCGACCAGTGGCGCAAGAGAGGTTGGCGTGAGGAGCCGGTGAGCGAGCCACCCGATCTTCCCTCGGGCGTGTCCGGCGCACCGGAGTTGCGATTGATGATGCAAGAAGCCCTGATGGAGCTGGCGCCCCGCTACCGAGCCGTGTTGGTCCTGCGATTCTGGGAGGACTGGTCCGTTGAGCAGACCGCGCACGCACTGCGGGTGAGTCCGGGAACGGTAAAGAGCCAAAGCGCCCGCGGGCTCGCCCGGCTGCGCGAGATCGTCGAAGGCTTTGACAGTGAAGGGACCAGGAGGTGAAACCGGCCATGAATGAGCACGAGAACGACGCTCTGCACGCCGCCTTCCAGGCAGTCCTCAGCGCCGATCCGGAGCCTACGCTACCCAGCGTTATCGACGCGGCCGTCGTCGGCGGCTTCCGGATCCGCCGCCGACGAGTTGCGCTCGCCACAGCCGGCGCACTGATCGTCGTAGCCTCCATGGCCGCCGTGGCCGTCAACCTGTCCTGGCTGGGCGGCGAACGGGCTCCGGTGCCCCTGGCCCCCGCCAGCACCGCCCACCCGACGCCGCACACACCCGAACCTGTTCGCACGGCAGCAGAGCCCCTTCCCTCCGGAGACTGACAGTCGCCGGGGCCGCCCCGGCATCAGGCTGTGGAGTCCAGGTAGATCCACACGGCCTCCGAGTTCCACTTCCGCACGCGACTGGGACCTGTACCAGTTGACCGCCACAGCCTCAAGATCATCTCCGTTGCGGCTTTTGGCCTCACCTTGGCTGGACTCCGGACCGGTGGTCAACGAGGACTTCCAGCCTGCTTCGGCAGTTTGCCAGTTGGCCTGACACAGGGGTGAAGATCCTGGTAAATGGGTTTTCGACCAAGAATTCAGTCTCTGCCAGAGGCTTCACATGCTCGTTTACCCGTCCGGGCTGGACGTGTCCAGTTCTGCCCTCCGGTTCCTCTCCGCCCGCCTGCGGGAACACCACCGTGGTCTAGGCACCCGATGGCGGCGCCTGAGCGCAGGTCGGCAGGCCCTGCTCGCCCTCGCCCATCTCCGCAACGGTCATCCGTATGCCCAGCTCGCGGCCGGGTTCGGCGTCGGCACCACCACTGCCTACCGCTACGTCACCGAGGCGGTTGAGATCCTGGCCGCCCTCGCCCCGACGCTCGCCGAGGTGGTTCGGGGGCGTCGATGAAGGCGTTCGTCCTACTGGACGGGACACTGCTGCCGATCGACCGGATCGCCGCCGACCGACCCTTCTATTCGGGCAAGCACAAGAAACACGGGATGAACGTGCAGGTGATCGCAGATCCTTCCGGCCGTCTGCTGTGGGCCTCGTCGGCTCTGCCCGGCGCCGTCCACGATATTCGTGCACCCCGCGAGCACGGCATCGTCGACGCTCTCGCCGAAGCCGGCGTCAACTGCTGGGCCGACAAGGGCTACCAGGGCGCCGGAGGCACTGTCCGTGTTCCTTACCGCGGCCGGTGGGAGACGCTTTCTACAGGGCAGCAGGCCGTCAACCGATCCCATGCGAAGATCCGCGCCCTCGTCGAGCAAGCCGTCGCCATCCTCAAGTCCTGGCGGCTACTCCGCAAACTCCGTTGCTCGACCACCCGCATAACGGTCCTCGTCCAAGCCGTCCTCTGTCTCCATCAGGCCAGCTCAGCCTGAGGATGGAAAACGCTCAGTGATCGAGAAAGCAGAAAGTGCCCCTGACCAGCAATGCCGGTGACTTAGCAGGTTTCCGCAGGTCACCGGCGACGTGGAGCGTTGATTTCGCCGGATCGGGCACTGTCCGGCACCCGGTGCGTCACCCCTTTGGAGTGGTTGCCGCGTGAAGCCCGGGACAGGACAACGGGGTTCCCCGTAGACAGAAGATCGACCAAGATTCAACTGTCCGTAGAGGGAACCCCGTTGGACGCTCAGTGTGCCATCTCCCATGCCCAGAACTCTGTGATTCCAGATGAGTACGAGAGCTTGGCCGGGCATCCCGTCTCGCCTGGCCTCCGCTTCGGTGAGCGCGTGCGTTTCGGGGTGCTCACCCATGAGATCACTCCCGAGACCGTGGATGAGGCCATCGAGCGGGCGGGCTGCAGGGAGAAGCGGCGGCGCTTGCTCCCTGCCCGCTCAACGATGTACTTCATCCTCGCGTTGTGCCTGTTCAGCAGTGCCGAGAGCGCCGCGCCGCCGGGTTACCGCGCGGTGCTGCGGACGCTGACGGAGAAGCTCCGCCACCTACTGGGCTGGGCCGTGCAGCACCTACCCTCGAGTTCGGCACTGACCCGCGCCCGGCAACGACCGGGCACCAAACCTCTGCAGATCCTCTTCGAGAGCGGGTGCGGCCACCTGGCCACCGCCGCCTCCGGCAGCTCCTTCGCATTCGGGCTCCGCCTGACGGCCTGGGACGGCACCGCACTGGACGTGCCCAACACCCCAGAAAACAGCAGAGCGTTCGGCCACACCGGCAGAACCGGGGTCAACCTGAGCTGGAATCCGCAGCTCCGGCTGATGGCCCTCATCGAGTGCGGCACACACGCGATCATCGACGCGGCCTTCGACGCCGTGGACACGTTCAGCGAGCACAAACTCGCCCGCCGCCTCCTGGCCTCACTCCAAGAAGGCACCCTGCTCCTGGCCGACCGGAACTTCGCCGGCCACGAGCTGTGGGGACTGGCCCGAGCCACCGGCGCCCACCTGGCCTGGCGCATCAAGAAGAACCTCGTCTTCGTTCCCCTGCGGGTTCTCCCCGACGGCTCCTATCTGACGATCATGCGGACCCCGCAGGACAACCTCCGCCATGGACACGCACGCGCCGACGGCCGCACACTTCCCGGCCGGCCCGATGGCCACCTGGTGCGGATCATCGACTACACCGTCACCGTCTGGTCCGTACACGCCGCTCCCCGCACCGAGACATTCCGCCTGGTCACCACCCTGCTCGACCACCGTCAGGCGCCCGCACGCCAACTGGCGCAGATCTATCACCAGCGCTGGGAGATCGAAAACAGCTATGCCGAGCTGAAGAACCGGCTCCGCGGCGTCGGGTTCATCCTCAGATCGAAGTCCCCCGACCTCGTCTGGCAGGAGACCTACGCCCTGCTCACCGTCTACCAGGCGATCTGCGCACTGAAGACACACACCGCCGAGCGCGCCGGCATCGATCCCGACCGGCTCTCCTTCACCGTCAGCGTGCAGCTCGCCAGGCTCACCATCGCCCACCAGGACGGGCTCGACGCAGCAGCCCTCAACACCTGCCGCCACGAGGTCACCGCAGAGCTCCTCGCGAACCTTCTGCCCACCCGCAGGGACCGCTGCTGCCACCGGGTGAAGAAGCCGATCAAGAACGCCTTCGAGGTGAAGAAACGCGGACCGGAACGCACCTCCGGCAACGTCCGATACACGGTCAGAGTCACCAAACACCCATCCTGACCTGCGGAAACCTGCTAAGTCACCGGCATTGCCCTGACCAGCGAGATGAGGATTGTTGAGGTCCTTGTTCCCGCCACTGCCGGAGCCACTTCCCAGGTGAAGAAGCGTATCGGGTCCTACCCGTGTGTCTGCGTCGAGGGCGGCGGCCGGGCTGTGGTCTCGCAGGCCGGGGCCGTGCTGCTGGTCGACATGGTCGGCAAGACCGGGCTGGATCAGGCGATATCGGCGGTGTTGTCGCCGTGGCGCAAACCCCGTGCCGTGCACGACCCGGGCAAAGTCCTGCTGGATGTGGCGCTCGCGGTCGCACTCGGCGGGGACTGTCTTGCGGACGTGGGAATGCTGCGGGCCGAACCGGACGTGTTCGGGCCGGTAGCCTCCGACCCGACCGTCTCCCGTCTCATCGACACCCTCGCCGCGGCTGGAGGTAAAGCCCTGGCGGCACTGGGCTCGGCACGCGCTGAAGTCCGTGAATATGTATGGAAGTTGGCCAGTGCCTCGGCGCCGGATGCCGGCGGACAGGTGGTCGTAGTCCTGGACGGAGTGCTCGTCCTGGCGCACTCCGACAAGCAGGACGCCGCTGCGACCTGGAAGAAGACGTTCGGGCACCACCCGTTGATGGGCTTCGTCGACCACGGAGCGGGTGGCAGCGGGGAGCCGGTCGCGGGCCTGCTGCGGCCGGGCAACGCGGGCAGCAACACCGCCGCCGACCACATCACCACCGCCGGGCTCGCGCTGGCCCAGCTGCCGAAGAAGAACCGGCGCGGACGCCAGACGCTGATCCGCTGCGATTCCGGCGGCGGCACCCATGAGTTCGTGGCCTGGTCAACTGCCCAGGACAGGCATCGAACGCCTCTGCCGGGCCCAGGAGGTCCCTCGGACATTCACTCAGAGGTGGAGTGGGTTTGAGCCAGTAGGCGCCTCTTGGCGTTTGGGACAGCCTTCCTGATCGGGGCGGCCGAGGGGGCTATTGACCCGAACCGGTGAAAGTGTGGTGTGCGCCCTCGTCATCGGGGACTCACACCATATGGCTGAGGAAGCATCCGCCACCCCGGGCTCGGGGCGGCGACGCAGTATGCGGGAGATCGACTCCACCCTTCGGGCCACGGCGACCGCGGCCGTTGGCGGCACACTCGTCATCTGGTGGCCCGCTTTCACACTGGGGGCGTACAACGCCGTCTTCTTCGACAATGTGCTGGCTCTCTGGGCAGTGGCCACCGCGGTGCTGCTCTCGGGCTTCCTTCTCCACAGCCGGGGTGCGCTGCCTTGGGGAGGTTGGGTCGCGCTGTCCCTTCCCTCGGTCTGGATTGTTCTGGCCATCGTGGCGCCGAGGGGCCACGGCTTCCCCTACCTTCACTACTTCGAAGTCCTCCTGACCCTCCTGGGCGCCCCGATGCTCACCTGGCTGCTCGCACGCACCCTGGTAGCCGATTACGAGGCGCTGCCTGTGTTCCAGCGCCTGGGTGCCGTTGCTGTCACGGTCTTTGTCGGGGTGCTGGCTTTTCTGCTGGGGAAGTTCAATTACCTGTTCATCACGTGCGCCGACTTCGACGTGAGCGGCAACAATGCCCCTGCCGGCTGCGCCCATGGTCCAGCGTTCCATCGGCGCTGACGATTGACGTCGGATGCGAAGCGCGGTGCGCCGTCATGCATGAGCCGTGACAGCTAATCGTGCAGATGTCGTGCGGCATGTCCCCTCTTGGGGTATTCCATCTCTCGACAATGGCGCGGTGACAGCAAAGGGACGTCGGGTGCCCAATGCGGTGCCCCTCCTAGGACAGGTATGGCGCTCTTCGTGGCACGGGCTGCTGGTGGCCGTCATCCTCGCGTTGCTGCAGCTGCTCCGTCGCGTGGCCTGGCCCCACGACGCGGTGCTCACCGTCAGCGACGACGGTACGCCTCGTGAAGCCGCTCCCGACGAGTCCGACGACACGTGGGTGCTGATCTACCGGGTGGACGCTCCGCTGTTCTTCGCCAATGCCAACCGCATCCACCACAGGCTCCTGACTCTGGCGGGGGCCTGGTCTCCCTATCCGCGGTACGTGGTGCTGGACACCGGAGCGGTGTTCCACGTGGACGCCACCGCGGCGCAGGTCCTGGCGCGGCTCAGCGCCGACCTGCGAGAGCACCACTGTGAGCTGGTACTCGCACACCCCCGGGGGGGACGGTCCTGGCCACACTGCGCGCCAACCCCTACGAAGACGGGGCTACTCGGCGTCTGCGCGTGTTTCCCACCGTACGGGAGGCGTATGCCGCGCTGCGGAAACCCTGACCACGTCTACTGTCATCCGCGGCGCGGCGCCGTGTCGTCGCTCACACCGGACACTTGCTGCCTCAGAATCGCGTGCAGTGCGGTCACGTTCCGTGTGGAGGCCGGATGACGTCTGACAGTGTGCGTTCCGCCTGCTGCAGCCCTTCTCGGCCAGTGGCGCCGGAAACCGAGTCGTCGGCCGGATCCGCGTGCTTGCCCGCCGGGAGGGGCGGCCCGGACAGGGAGGGCATGGTACGCCTGGAGACGGCGACTTTCCGGATGGGTTCCCAAGACGGGTGGACCGTTCCGGAAGACGGCGAAGGCCCGGTCCACGAGGTGACTCTGGCCTCCTACTGGATCGACCGGTGCGCCGTCTCCAACGCCGGCTTCGGCGCTTTCACGGCCGCCACCGGGTACATCACGGAGGCCGAGCGCTTCGGCTGGTCGTTCGTCTTCGCCGGGCTGCTGCCGCACGGTTTCCCTCATACGCGGGCAGTGGCCGAGGCCCCGTGGTGGCGGCAGGTGCACGGTGCCTGCTGGCGTCACCCCGAGGGGCCGGGCTCCGACCTCGACGACCGCGCCGACCATCCGGTGGTACACGTCTCCTGGAACGACGCCTCCGCGTATGCCTCCTGGGCCGGCAAGCGGCTGCCGACCGAGGCGGAGTGGGAGTGCGCGGCCCGCGGCGGCCTGGAGCAGGCCACGTTCCCCTGGGGAAGTGAGATGGAGCCGGGCGGCGAACGCCGGATGAACGTGTGGCAGGGCCGCTTCCCTGATCATCACACACGCCCGGACGGCTGGTACGGCACTGCCCCGGTGACCGCCTATCCACCCGGCGGGTACGGCCTGTACAACGCGTGCGGCAACGTGTGGGAGTGGTGCGCCGACTGGTACGCCCCGACCTACTACGCCCACAGCCCCCGCGAGAACCCGACCGGGCCCGGGTTCGGCACGGCCCGGGTGATCCGCGGCGGCTCGTATCTGTGCCACGCCTCCTACTGCCGCCGCTACCGGGTGGCCGCGCGCAGCTCCAGCACTCCGGACAGCAGCACCGGGCACCAGGGCTTTCGCTGTGCCGCGGACGCCGGACCCCTCGACGGGCGTTGAGGGCCCCGACGCCCGCGGCTGCTGTCAGTCGCGGTGGAACATGCCGATCAGCTCCTTCTCCACGTCGGCGAAGGCTTCCCCGCTGACGTCGACCACCACCTGACGGATCGTGCCGCCGAGGAACTCGAACGGCGGGCCGTAGTCGCTGGAGACCGGCTGGCTCGCGTCGCGACCGACCGCGAGCCCCTCTCCGACCAGGGAGAAGCTGCCGGGCTGGGTCTTGATGTCGGATTCGGCCACCTTGCGGTCGTCGACGTACAGGGCGAGCGTCCCGTGCGTACTGCCCTGCTGGTCACGTTCGCGTGCCTGGAACACCACGGAAAAGGTGTGGTCCCCGGCGCTGATCGGATCCGGTGAGCTGACCTTCTGCTCCATTCGGCCGAGCCAGTTGTAGACGTAGTGGACGTGTCCGTCCATCAGGTACAGGCTGTGGCCGCCGAAGCGCCCGCCGTGGGAGAAGAGCACCCCGCGGGCCTCGGGTGTGTCCAGGTGCGCTTCGGCGACGATGGTGTAGGACCGCCCGCGGATGTTGACGGCGGCGACCTCGGGGACGTCGGCGCAGCCGGGATAGTAGACGTATCGATCACGGGGCTTGGACAGCTGCGGCCGGGGCGTGTTCAGGATCTCCATGGGGCTGCGGTCGTCCAGCGGCAGCCCGTGGTACTTCTCCGCCTCACTCGACCACAGGCGCTTCAGCTCCTCGAGTTTCTCGGGGTGCTGTGCGGCCAGGTCCCGGTTCTCGGAGCGGTCCTCGCGCAGGTTGTACAGCTCCCAGACGTCCTGCTCGAAGTGGCTCCAGTCGGACGGCGCCGGTGGGTGCGCGGTCGCGGCGTGCCAGCCGTCGTGCCAGATGCCGCGCGTGCCGAGCATGGTGTAGAACTGCGTCTGCCGCGGGTCGGGCGCCTGCGCGTCCTCGAAGACCTTGCGGAAGCTGGCACCTTCGATCGGGCTCTGTTCGAAGCCCTTGACGACGGCCGGGGGCTGGATGCCCAGCAGGTCGTAGATCGTCGGGACGACGTCGATGGCGTGCACGTACTGGTGGCGGGTCTCACCTCGCTGCTTGATGCCCTTGGGCCAGGCGACGATCATCGGGTCGGCGATACCGCCCTCGTACGACACCCACCGCTTCCAGTACTTGAACGGGGCGTTGAACGCCCACGCCCACCCGCTCGGGTAGTGGTTGTAGGTCTTCGGGCTGCCCATCTCTTCCAGGTGACGCAGGTTCTCTTCGATGTCGTCGGGCACGCCGTTGAAGAAGTTCATCTCGTTCATCGACCCGTTCGGGCCGCCCTCGGCGCTGGCACCGTTGTCCGAGACCGCGACGATGATGGTGTTCTCCAGCTGCCCGGACTCTTCCAGATAGTCCAGCAGGCGGCCGATCTGCGCGTCGGTGTAGGAGACGAATCCGGCGAAGACCTCGGCCATCCGGGCGAACAAGCGCTTCTCGTCGTCGTTCAGCGACTCCCACGGGTGCACGAAGTCGGTGAGCGGCCACGGCTGTCCCTCGGGCCCGGTGGCCTCCGGCTCGCCGTGCGGGTTGATCGGGGTGAGCTCGGTACCCTCGGGCACGATGCCCGACTCGATCTGCCGCTGCAACGTCATACGGCGGTAGACCTCGTACCCGTCGTCGAACTTCCCCGCGTACCGGTCGGCCCACTCCTTGAAGATGTGGTGCGGCGCATGGCCCGCGCCGGGACAGAAGTACGTGAACCAGGGCTTCTCCGGGGCGATGACCTTGGCCTCCCGGATGAACTGGATGGCCCGGTCGGCCAGGTCCTTCGACAGGTGGTAGCCCTGCTCCGGGGTGGCCGGCGGTTCGACCGGGTGGTTGTCGTAGACCAGGTCGGGGTACCACTGGTCGGCCTCGCCGCCGAGGAAGCCGTAGAAGCGTTCGAAGCCGCGGCCGAGGGGCCAGTGCCGTTTCGAAGACGCCAAGTTGGCCTCGTCCGAGGGGACGAGGTGCCACTTGCCCAGGGCGTAGGTGTTCCAGCCGCGTTCGACGAGCACCTCGGCCAGACTCGCGTTCTCGAACGGGATCCGGCCGTTGGACCCTGGGAATCCGCTCGTCATCTCCGCCACGCAGGCCATGCCGTTGCTGGTGGCGTTCCGCCCCGTCAGCAGGGACGAACGGGTGGGGGAGCACAGCGCGGTGGTGTGGAAGTTGGTGAACTTCACCCCCATGCCGGCCAGCCGGCGCATCGCCGGTGCCTCCACCAGCCCTCCGAAAAGGTCGAAGGTGCCGAAGCCGATGTCGTCCCACACCAGGTACAGCACGTTCGGCGCACCGTCCGGGGCCTGCGGTTGTTTGTACGGATCCCAGTCCGGCACCGACTGCCGGATGTCCTCTTGGATCACGCCCTTGAAAGGGATGGCCATCCTCGATGTCTCCTTGGTTTCTCCCGGTGCCGCGCGGCGACGGCCTTGCCAGGGGAAACGTCCCCGCTCAGGTAGGGCAGGTAGACCATGCCGACATCAGGTCATCCCATCGGCTGCAGCCGCGATGTAGACCGTCCGGTACCGGGTGACGATGAACACGAAAGAAGAGCCCTCAACGAAAGAAGAGCCCTCAACGATCGTGCGCGCCCCTCTCGCACCGCCATCGGAAGGAGCCAGACTGGTGACCTACCAGCTCCGTCGCGAGGACCTCGGCTTTCTCGACCGTGCCCGCTTCCGGCGGACCTGCGTCCGGGAGCTGCGTGCTCCTGCTGACGCGATCTTCGAGCAGCTCGCCGAACGTCCGGAGAACTGGCCCCGTTGGTTCGCGCCCGCCAACGACGTCCACTTCGAGGGCCCACCCCCCTATGATGTCGGCTCGACACGCTGCTTCCGCCTCTACCGCGTCATCCGGGCTCGCGAACGGATCATCGCCTGGGCCCCGGGCCGGCGCTTCGCCTACTGCGTCTACGAAGCCAACGCGCCGGGCGTCTCGGCGTTGGTGGAACAGTGGACCTTGGCGTCCACGGCCGATACCGCCACCACGGTCACCTGGAACCTCGCCGTCGACTCCAACCCCTGCGTACACCAGCTCCTGAGAGCCGGCCGACGACACATCGACAAGCTTTTCCGGGAGGGGATGCAGCGTCTGGAGGTCTTGAGCCGCGACAGATGACGACCACGCGTCGGCACATAGCGGCGTGGTCTCATCAGCCTGGCGCTTTGCGCAGCAGGCTGTCCAAGAGCTGACCAGAAACGAGGAAACGAAAGTGCCCTTGACCTGCGACGATAGGACTTGCTGAGGGTCCTGTTGGCTGCAAGGAATAGAGCACTTTCCAGGTGAGAGAGCGTATCTCGTCGTACCCGCGTGTCCGTGTCCAGGGGGACGGCCGCCAGGTGGTCTCGCAGGCCGGTTCGGTCCTGCTGGTGGAGACGGTCCGCAAGGCCGGTCTTGACCAGGCGATATCCGCCGCGCCTGCTCCGTGGCGGAGGCCGCGGGTCGTCCACGGTCCGGGGAAGGTCGTCCTTGGCCTCGCCCTGGCGGTCGCGATGGGCGGGGACTGCCTGGCCGACGTGGGCATGCTGCGGACGGAGCCGGCCGTGTTCGGGCCGGTCGCCTCCGACCCGACGGTCTCCCGCCTGATCGACGTCCTCGCCTCCTCCGGCGACACCGGCCTTCGGGCGATCCGCGCCGCTCGGGCCGAAGTCCGCGACAGGGTCTGGCGGGTGGCGGGTGGCGGGTGGCGGGTGGCGGGTGGCGGGTGGCGGTTGGCGGGCCGGAAGGCGCCAGACGCGGACGGGACGGTGACCATCGACCTGGACGGGGTGCTGGTGATCGCGCACTCCGGCAAGCAGGACGCCGCCCCGACCTGGAAGCGGACCTACGGCCACCACCCGCTGATGGGGTTCGTCGACCATGGTTCGGGCGGCACCCGGGAACCCGTCGCGGCCCTGCTCAGGCCGGGGAACGCGGGGCGAACACCGCCTCCGACCACATCACCGCCGCCCGCCTGGCCCTCGCTCAACTACCGAAGAAGTACCGGTGCGGACGGCAGACCCCGATCCGCACCGACTCCGCGGGCGGCACCCACGACTTCGTCGCCTGGCTCGCCCAGCGCGGGCGCTGGCTGTCCTACTTCGTCGGCATGGTGATCACCGACGCGATCCACCAGCACGTGCGGAAGGTCCCGGCGTCGGCCTGGGCACCGGCCGTCGAGCCGGACGGCGAGATCCGGGACGGCGCCTGGGTTGCCGAACTCACCGGCGATGTTCTGGCCGGCTGGCCGAAGGGCATGCGGCTGATCGTTCGCAAGGAACGGCCACACCGGCCCAGTTGAGGCTCGCCGACACGGACGGCATGCGGCTGCCCTGCTTCGCCACCAACACCATTGCCCGACCGATCGCCGACCTCGAACTCCGTCACCGCCTGCGAGCCCGCGCGGAGGACCGCATCCGGGCCGCCCGTGCCACCGGGCTGCGGAACCTGCCCCTGCATTACGCCGCCCAGAACCGGGTCTGGCTCGAGATCGTCCAGATCGCGTTGGACCTGCTGGCCTGGATGCCCATGCTCGCCCTGGCCGGCAAGGCCAGGCTCTGGGAACCCCGCCGCCTGCGGCTCCACCTGTGCACCGCGACCGGGCAACTCGTCCCCACCGGGCGCCGGCGGATCCTCCGTCTCGCCCGGCACTGGCCCTGGACCAGCCACATCACCGCCGCCCTCGACCGGCTCGCCCAACTCCCGAATCCCGGCTGACCAGCAGCTTTCTATTGGCCCGGCAACTCCGTCGGCGGACCAACACGAAAGTTCGAGGCTAGGCCTGGGCGAACACCGGACGATGGAAAAAAGCATTGCGGGCCACTGCTGCCGGAATTCGCCAAAGCCCACGGCCGGCCCCCGATCCTGTATTCGTGGCTCACCCTGAAATTCGGGGCCGTGAGGTTCCGTCAAGTCGGTTGCGGGGAAAGCGAGGAGACGAAATGCTGGCAAGGAACAATGATTTCGGCAAATTCGGTGCTCGCGGCATCAGGGGCCACGGGGCCGTGGCCCGCAACTCGACGCGCTCGCAGGGTTCGTGGCCACCCCGGTCACCGCCCGGCGCGGCCTCCTCGCCCGGCTCCACTACCCTCACCCGCACGGAGCGTGCCCGCGCCGCGGCCCGGGAGGCCGGCCTGACGGTCACCGACCGGACGCTGAAGGCCTGGCTGGGCGGCAGGCGGAGTCCGTCCAGGAAGAACCTGCAGAACATCGGGAGCGCGTACCTGCAGGTGCGCCGGCACAATGTCGCGTGTTACCTGCCCGGCCGTCTCAACCGCGAAGGCCGCGGGACCCGCGTGGAGTTCCACCCGCTCAACCAGTCCCAGGTCGCCAGGCCCCACCACCGCGTCGTCGAGTTCCGCACCCTCAGCGTCCGTCACCGGGACCGCATCGCCGAGGCCTGGGCCGCCGACGACGGCCAGGCCCTCGGCGACGCCTGGATCAACGAGGCCGTCGTGGACCTCGGTTCCCAGCGGGGCCAGTACGAATACGTCACCACCATCGGCTTCGCGGCCTGACCCGCAGGGCCGCCTGCCGGACGGGTGACGTGCCGGGGCGCTACCGTATTCCCGCACCGAAGGATAAGAAACACATAAAATCCGGGTGCATGGCGGGGTGTTGCCAGGGAACACGCTGCTTCGGAGGTTGATAACTATGGTTCCCCTGCTTCTCGTTCTTCTGCTTGCCCTGGTTCTCTTCGGTGCCGGTTTCGCGCTGAAGGCTCTGTGGATCGTGGCCGTGATCGTGCTGGCTGTGTGGCTGCTCGGTTTCGTCATGCGTTCCGCCGGAACCGGCGGCGGCCGTGGCCGTTGGTACCGCTGGTAGGGAGCGGCAGTCCCACCCCGCAGTGCGGGCGGCCCCAGGCCTTGAGGTCTGGGGCCGCCCCGCACTCATGTGACTCTTGCGTGAAAATGCCGACGCCGATGCGCGGGTGGCGGGGGAGCGGGGCAGGAGAACGGTGCGGCCGGGAGGCCCGCTGTGCGCGCCCGGAACCGCGCACCTCCAACACGGCGGGCTTCCCGGGCGCACCCGGCCGCACGCCTCGGGCAGGCCGTGGATCCGCCGCCGCAGTGCCGTCGAGCGGTGCGTCAGCGAGGGGAAACAGTACCGCGCTGTCGCCACGCGGTAGCTGATGCCGGCCATTCCTGGGACCCGCGGACAAGGCAGCATGTCACGGTGCCGTTGAGAAGGTGTTTTCGGCCCAGCCGGCGAACGACGTCCAGCGCAGCTTTGGATGGGCGGCGTGCAGCGCCGGCAGGTCGACGCGGTAGCCGGGGCCACGCAGGAACGCCCACATCGCTCGCATGTCGTCGTTGTCGATCTCGTCGAGCTGCACTTCGTTGTGGCGAACGGTCCCACCGAGTGCCGCGCTCAACGCGGCTGCCATGTCATCGGGCGTGGGGGCGTCACCGGCGAGCTCGATGCGCTGTCCGGCAAACGCGTCGGGCGCGGCGAAGACGGCGGCGGTGAACTCGCCCAGATCGGGGCGTGCCAGTTGCTGCAGCGGACGGTCCGGCGGCAGAGGCAGATCGAGCACCCCCTGGCGGATCCGGTCCTCGCCGCCGAGGGCGTTGTCGAAGAAGTAGGTGGGCCCCAGGATCGTGTAGGGCACCTCGCCTGCCGCCAGTTCCCGCTCGATGACAGCCTTGGTCTCGAAGTGCGGTACACCGGTGTCCTGGTCGGCACCTGCCACGGAACTGAAGACCAGGTGTGGCACCCGAGCATGACGGGCGGCGGCGAGAATGGTCCGGCCCTGTGCGATCTCGGCGGCCGGTCCTGACTCGAAGGGCGTGGTCATCGCGAACACACCGGCCACGCCCCGCATGGCTGAGGCCAGGGACTCGCGGTCCATGAGATCTCCGCCCACCACCTCGACGTTGCGGGCGGCCAGACCCCGGGCCGAAGCGGATCGAGGGTTGCGGACCAGGCCACGGACGGCGGCGCCGCGGGACAGCAACGCGCTGACGACGGCGCCGCCCTGTCCCCCCGTCGCCCCGAGAACCAGCACCGACTGGTCGACATTCAAGAGGAAAGCTCCTTCCGATCGGCCCCGAAGGGCCCTCACCGCTGGCGGGACCGAGCCGCTGGATCACTTCTTGCGATGCGGACACACGGCTGTTCGTGGAGCATGCAAGCGTCCCGGTCCCGTTGCCGGTGAGGCGCGCCGGGTTGCCTGCCGACTTGCCTGATTCTTCGGCCGAGGGCAGCGTGGTCGGTATCGGCCGGCTGTCCTGGGAGGAGTGTGCTGTGGCCGCAATCTCCGATGGGGCGTCGCGGACGGTGTGGCCGCGGCTGCGCGTCGCCGACTGGACCGAGACCCGGGACACACTGCACATGTGGACCCAGATCGTCGGCAAGATCCGGCTGGCCCACGCGCCCCTGGTCAATCACTGGTGGCAGGTCACCTTCTATGTCAGCCCGCGCGGCCTCACCACGTCGGCGATCCCCTGCCGCTCAGGGGTCTTCGACATCGAGTTCGACTTCCTCGACCATCAGCTGCGTATCCGCAGCAGCGACGGCGCCGGCCGCAGCGTGGCCCTGGAGCCGAGGCCGGTGGCCGACTTCTACCGCGAGACGATGCAGGCCCTGAGCGAGCTGGGAATCGAGACAAAGATCCAGGCGTCTCCCAACGAGGTGGACCCGGCGATCCCCTTCGATGAAGACGACCGGCACACTTCCTACGACCCGAAGGCCGCGCAGCTCTTCTGGCGGCAGTTGCTGCAGGCCAACCGGGTGCTGGGGGAGTTCCGCTCGTACTTCGCCGGCAAGGTGAGCCCGGTGCACTTCTTCTGGGGCGCCATGGACCTGGCCTGCACGAGGTTCTCGGGACGGGCGGCGCCGCCGCATCCCGGCGGGGCCCCGAACTGCGGTGACTGGGTGATGGTGGAGGGCTACTCCCGCGAGTTGAGCAGCTGTGGTTTCTGGCCCGGCGGCGGTGAGGAGGGAGCCTTCTACTCGTATGCCTACCCCGAGCCGGGCGGCTTCGCCGGCCACCCGGTCACCCCGGCCGGCGCGTTCTACAACCCTGACTTCGGCCAGTTCCTTCTGCCGTACGAGGCGGTGCGCACTGCGGCCGACCCGGACCGGGCGCTGGCCGGCTTCCTGCACACGACCTACGAGGCTGCCGCGGAACACGGCGGCTGGGACCGGGCGGCCCTGGAAGAGGACCCGAACCGGTGGCGACAGCGCCGGTAGACGGACGGGCCACGGCGCGCTCGCGCCGGGCGGCGTCGTGACCGTACGGGCGGCGGTGGTGAAGCCGGGACACGTCCCGGCAGCGTGCCCAGGGTGCGGGCGTGTGTGGGGTGGGTGCATTCTCGGTATGCGACCGAACGGTTCGTACTCGCTGCTGTACTCCTGGCGGAGCCTGCGAGCCGAGACGCCCTTGAGGCTGTTGATCAGCTTGGAGAGCTGCACCTTGAGTGCAACTGGGGCGGATAGTGCACGAGAAGGTGCACATGGTCCTGTTCGCCGTTGCACTCCTTCAGTTCAGCGTCGAAGTCCGCGCACAGCTCCCGCACGGCTTCCTCGCACCTGGTGAGCATGGCGTCGGTGAAGATCCCGCGCCGGTGTTCGGTGACGAACACCAAGTGAACGTGAAGGTTGTTGACGACATGACGGCCGGTGCATACATCGGGATTTGGATTCCACCGCGGTGAGACAGATCAAAAGACATGGTGATCGCGTGACTACGGAATGCGTATGGGGGAAGCGGCAGTTCGGGCACCGTGCCCGGCTCGCGCTGACCCCTGCCCAGGTCCGGGTCATCGACGACCAGGCGCACGCGTCCCGCACCATGTGGAACCTGCTCCACGACTGGTGGACGATGTTGCCGAAACACAAGCGCTCCCTGGTGCGGGCGGACGCTGCGATCCGCCAGGCCCGCAAGGACCTCGACCGGCTCGCCGTCCTTCCCGCGCAGGCCGCCCAGGCGGTACTGAAGGCGTACTTCCAGGCGTGGAAGAACTGCTGGGACGGCCGCGCCGACGCGCCCCACTTCAAGTCCCGCATCCGCTCCGTCATGTCGGTGGACATCCCGCAGGGCCGGGACCTGAATATCGTCCGCGTGCACCGCCGCTGGGGCATGGTCAACCTCCCCAAGGTGGGCCGGGTCCGCTTCCGCTGGACCAAGGATCTGCCTGTGGGCAAGCGCGCCGCCAAGGACAGCCGGATCACCGGCGCACGGCTGGTGGAGGGTGCGCTGGGCTGGCACATCGCCTTCCGCGTCCAGATCCTCGAAGTCGAACCGGAACCTCACCAGGGGGCCGAGGTCGGCATCGACACCGGAGTGAACCTGCCCCTGGCCCTCTCCGACGGCAACCACTTCGACCACGCCCGCCCCGCCCGCCTCCCGGACAAAACTGCCGACCGCGACAGGTGGCTCAATCGCGAGGAGAAGGCCAGGCTCCGGTTCCTGGAGCAGCGCGCAGCGCACCGCAAAAGCTTCCGTAAGAAGCGCGAGCCCAGTTCGAACCGCCTGCGCAACACCTACGACCAGATCAAGCAGCTCCGCGCAACAGCCACGCGCCGAGCCGTTGACTGGCAGCACAAGACCACCACCCGCATCGCCGAGCAGCACACCACGGTGGTGGTCGAACAGCTCAACATCACGAACATGGTCAAGTCCGCCCGGGGCACCATCGAGGAGCCGGGGAAGAACGTCGCGCAGAAGGCCGGCCTGAACCGTTCCATCGGCCAAGAGGCATGGGGCCGCATGGGCACGATGCTGACGTACAAGCTCGCCCATCGCGGTGGCACCCTCCACAAGGTTCCCGCCCCCGGCACCTCTCTGCGCTGCTCGGCCTGCGGCTTCACCACGCCCGGCAGCCGGGAGGGCCAGGCCACGTTCGTGTGCAAGAACTCCGGCTGCGGCTTCGAGGCGAACGCTGACTGGAACGCGGCCCGGAACATCCTGCACTTGTACCGGATCGGCCATGTGGCGATCCCGGCTGCCGGAAGGTGCAGTCGTCAGGCGCGGAAACGCGTCAAGCCCACCACCGCAAGGTAGGTGGGAATCTCCCGGCTTCAGCCGGGAGAGCACTTCAATGCAAGAAAGACGGCCAGGCCTGCCAGCCTGCAGGCGGACCGCACCCGACCCGGTGGCCAATGACGGTCGCTGACAGCGGACAGCTGGGATTCATGAAGGACGCCGCGCTTTACACCGAAACCAACCCGGTCCAGGACTGCTGGTGAGCCCCGGGGCGGAGCTCAGGCCTTGACGGGATATGTGTCAGGGCAGGACTTGCCAGCTCATGCCGTCTCCTCCGCAGGAAGGCAGGACGAGTTCAGGCGTCCGGGCGGGCAGGCTGCCTGCTGCTGCCGGTGGCGGCCCGGGGGGCGGGCCACTGCGCCAGCGAGATCATCCCCATCACCCGGCGGATGAGATAGAGGGCCAGCGGCAGTTCGACACAGGCCGCGAGCACCGCCGACAGCCACACCCCCGAGGTGCCGAAAGCGAGCGACACGTCGAACCACGCGTCGCAGATCAACAGCACCGCCGTCGCGGTCGCCGACACGATCACAGCGCGGTGCCGCAGCCAGCCGAGGAGCGCCGTGGCCGCCATCGCGACCATGAGCAGGGCGTCGAATCCGACCCACGTCGCGCGCCACTGGCGGACCTCGTACACGGACGGCAGCGTCATCGCCAGCAGGACCGTCCACGGGACAAGACCGAGGGCGCAGACGGTGAGCAGCTCCAGTGTGTGGCGCCGGTGCCGTCGTATCCGCTCGGGCAGATCGGCCGCCGGTGCCGCGGCTGCTTCCTGAGTGCTGGCTTGGGCGTCGCTCACGTCGGCTGCTCCGTTCTTGTCTGTCCCGGACGGACAGCGGCGGGGGTGCTCCGCCGGCATCGGGCGGTCAGGTGCCCGGTGATGATCCAGCCCGGAGCTGCCAGGCTAGCCCGCACCCGGCCCGCCCCGGCTTCGGGCCCCTGATGTGCCGTACGCCCGCAGGGGAGCTGCCGTCGTCCGTCAAGTCCCGAGTTCTCCTGTCACGTATTCCAGGGGCAAGACTGATGTTGCGCGAAGTCTTGACGCGCCCCGCCCCGTTGCGTAGATATGACTGCGCAGTCATGACAGCGCAGTCACATCGGGCTGGGACCACGATTCGGCTGCCGAAGATCGGGAGACACCATGACACCAGGGGCAGGACGCGGCGCGGGAGCCGCGCCGCGCAGTGTGGATGTGGCGCGCCTGGCGGGCGTGTCGCAGAAGACGGTGTCCCGGGTCATGAACGACGAGCCGTACGTCTCCGACGACGTGCGCCGCCGCGTCCTGGCGGCGGCCGAGGAACTCGGCTACCGCTCGAACAACGCGGCCCGCGCCCTGGCCTCCGGACGCACCCGGTCCATCGGTGTGGTGACGCTCGGCACAGCCCTGTACGGTCCGGCCTCGCTGCTCATGGGCATCGAGCGTGCCGTGCGGGACACCGGCTACGCACTGCGCGTGGTCAACACCATGGAAGGCGAGAGGGCGGGCATCGCCGGGGCCGTGGACTCGCTCCTGGACCAGGGCGTGGACGGCATCGTCATCTCCGAGCCGATCGACGAGGCGGACGGCGCGGATCTCTCCGCACGGGTCGACGTGCCGGTCCTCGTCCTCGGCGCACCCCCGCCCATCACCGCCTCCAACGTGGTGACGGCCGGCATCGTCTCCAGCCAGATGGCACGGGCGGCCACCGAACACCTGCTGGAGCTGGGCCACGCCACCGTCCACCACCTGGCGGGTCCACAGCGCTGGTACTCGGCCCGGGACCGTCTCGACGGATGGCGCGAGGCACTCGCCGCGCACGGCCGGGCTGAGCCGCCGGTCGCCGAGGGCGACTGGTCGGCCGCCTCCGGCTACGCGGCCGGCCGTGAACTTCTCGCCGACCCCGGTGTGACCGCGGTGTTCGCCGCCAACGACGACATGGCCATCGGCCTGATCCGCGCGCTGACGGAAGCCGGCCGACGCGTGCCGCAGGACGTCAGCGTGGTCGGCTTCGACGACATCCCGGTCGCCGCCTACGTGACCCCGCCGCTGACCACGGTGCGTCAGCCGTTCGACGCCATGGCGCAGGACGGCCTGAAGCTCCTTGTGCACGCCATCGAGAACCCGCAGGCACCCCCGCTGCCGATGACCGACCCACCGGTCGAACTCGTCGTCCGCTCCTCCTCCGCACCCCCGCCGCCCCGCAAGGGGCCGGGCCGCACGCGGGCCGCACGCTCCCCGCGCACCTGAGTCCCCCTCACCGACGGAGGCCCGCCCACACCAGAGCCACCCCATCGCTTCCGGCGTTCTCTCCACCCGGTTCGTTCCAGCTCAGCTTCACCGCAGTACTCACAGCCGCTGCCCGGGCCTCGATCAGGACCCGCACGGGCCGCCGTTGCCGCTCGCGCCCTCCCCGGCGCGACCCCTGACAGGCCCGCCCTCCCGGCCCCGCCCGTCACGCCACACAGCGCCTGACACCACCTGAAACCAGCTTCAGCACGCCGTCGCCCGGTGTGCCGGTCCCCAACACCCTTCTGCGGGAGTTCACCATGTCCGGACCCTTCTCCAGCTCCTTCCCGTCATCCCTGAGCCGTCGGGGCTTCCTCGCCGCCACGGGCGCGCTGTCGCTGGCCGCCACGCTGTCCGCCTGCGGCGGCGACGGCGGCTCCACCGCCGGTTCCTCCGCCAAGCCGGTCGGCCAGGCCGACATCGACAAGGCCATGAAGACCCCGACCCAGCTGACGTTCTGGACCTGGGTCCCGAACATCGACAAGGAGGTCGCGCTCTTCGAGAAGAAGTACCCGGCCGTCAAGGTCAAGGTCGTCAACGCCGGTCAGGGCACACCGGAGTACACCAAGCTGCGCACCGCGCTCAAGGCGGGCAGCGGAGCCCCGGACATGGTGCAGATCGAGTACCAGGCCATCCCGACGTTCACCATCACCGACAGCCTGCTGGACCTCCGCCCCTACGGCGCCTCCGCGCTCAAGTCCACGTTCGTCGACTGGACCTGGGGCCAGGTCTCCGGCAGCGGCGGCGAGATCTGGGCCATCCCGCAGGACACCGGCCCGATGGGCATGCTCTACCGCAAGGACATCTTCGACCAGCACGGCATCGAAGTCCCCGCCACCTGGGACGAGTTCGCCGCCGCCGCGCGCAAACTCCACAAGGCCGACCCCGACATCTACCTCACCAACCTCGCCGCCAACCAGGTCGCCGCCTGGCACGGCCTGCTCTGGCAGGCGGGCGCCAAGCCGTACGTGACCGCCGGCAAGAGCGACATCACCGTCAGCGTCGACGACACGGTCTCCCAAAAACTCGGCCAGTACTGGGGCACCCTCGCCAAGGAGGGCGTGATCGGCGTCGAGCCGGACTTCACCGACTCCTGGTACGCCGCCCTCAACAAGGGCAAGTACGCCACCTGGCTCACCGGCGCCTGGGGCCCGGCCTTCCTGTCCGGCTCCGCCAAGGCCACCGCCGGCAAGTGGCGCGCGGCCCCGCTGCCGCAGTGGGACGCCGCCAAGCCCAGCGCGGGCAACTGGGGCGGCTCCACCACCGCGGTCATCCGCTCCACCAAGAACCCCGTCCAGGCGGCGGTGTTCGCGCAGTTCCTCAACAGCGACCCCGCCAGCGCCAAGATGTTCGCCACCGAACAGTTCTTCTTCCCGGCGACCAAGGCCCTGCTCGCCGACGCGAGTTTCCTCGGGGACACGCCCGCCTTCTACGGCGGCCAGAAGGTCAACCAGGTCTTCGCGGACATCAGCACCCAGGTCAACCCCTCCTTCCAGTGGCCGCCGTTCCTCGACCGGGTCGCCACGGACTGGACCGAGACCGTCGGCAAGTCCCTCGCCGACAAGACGGACACCGTCCGCGCGCTCGGTTCCTGGCAGTCGCGCATCACGACCTTCGCCAAGAGCCAGGGCTTCACGGTCAAGGGAGGCTGAGACGATGGCCACCACCACACCGGCCGCCCGCACGAACCGCACGAAGTCCCCACCCCGCCGGCGCCACGGCACCGCAGGCGCCCTGTTCATCACCCCGTTCATGGTGCTGTTCCTGCTCCTCTTCCTCGCCCCGCTCGGCTACGCCGCCTACCTGAGCCTGTTCCAGGAGAAGCTCATCGGCGGCTCGACGTTCGTCGGCCTGGACAACTACGTCACCGCCCTCAAAGACCCCCAACTCCTCAAGGGCATCGGCCGCGTCGCCCTGTTCTTCGTCATCCAGGTCCCCGTGATGCTGCTGCTGGCCCTGTGCTTCGCGCTCGCCCTGGACAGCGGCCTGCTGCGGCTCGCCCGCGTGATCCGCCTCGGCATCTTCGTCCCGTACGCCGTCCCCAGCGTGATCGCCACCCTCATGTGGGGCTACCTCTACGGCCCCGACTTCGGCCCCTTCGCCCAGATCAGCCGCCATCTCCACCTGCCGGCCCCGCACTTCCTCAGCGGCAGCTGGATGCTCGGCAGCCTCGCGAACATCGTGACCTGGGAGTTCGTCGGCTACAACATGATCATCCTGTACGCGGCCCTGCGCACCATCCCCGCCGAGCTGTACGAGGCGGCCGCCATGGACGGCGCCGGCGCCTGGCGGATCGCCTGGTCCATCAAACTCCCCGCCCTGCGCCCGGCACTGACCCTCACCCTGCTGTTCTCGGTGATCGGCAGCTTCCAGCTGTTCAACGAACCGAACCTGCTGATGAAGGTCGCCCCGGACGTCATCGACAGCTCCTACACCGCCAACCTCTACGCCTACTCCGTCGCCTTCATCAGCCAGCAGACCAACTACGCGGCCACGGTGTCCTTCATCCTCGGCCTGGTCATCGTGACCGTGTCGTACGCCTTCCTGCTCACCGCGAACCGCAGGAGGACCGCATGACCTCCCCCAAGTTCTCGGCTTCGCTCGAACAGGGGCGACCCCCATTGACGCCCGCAGCCTCCGCCACCTCGACGGCGAAGCGGCTGCCCGCCGAGGCCCGCCCGCGACGACGGCCGCCGGCCCACCGCCGCAGCACCCCGCTCACCATCGCCATGCTGGCCGTCCTGGCGTACTTCCTGCTGCCACTGTTCTGGCTGCTCATCGCCTCCACCAAGAGCACCCAGGACCTGTTCAACAGCTTCGGCCTGTGGTTCTCGCACACCCCGCAACTGCTGTCGAACATCAAGGCCACCTTCACCCAGGACGACGGCGTCTACGGCCGCTGGCTCCTCAACACGGTCCTGTACGCCGGGGCCAGCGCACTCGGCGCCGCGCTGCTCGCGGCAGCGGCCGGATACGGGTTCGCCAAGTACCGCTTCCGCGGCCACGGCGCCGCCTTCAACCTCGTCCTGGGCGCCATCATGATCCCGACCACCGCGCTGGCGATCCCCACCTACCTGCTCTTCGCCAAGGCGGGCCTGGTCAACACCCCCTGGGCGGTCATCCTGCCCTCCCTCATCAGCCCCTTCGGCCTCTACCTCATGCGGATCTACACCGAGGACGCCGTCCCCGACAGCCTCATCGAGGCCGCCCGCATGGACGGCGCCGGAGAACTCCGGATCTTCCTCACCATCGCGCTGCGGCTGCTGGCACCCGGACTGGTGACCGTCATCCTCTTCACCCTCGTCGCCACCTGGAACAACTACTTCCTGCCGCTGATCATGCTCAACGACCCGGACCTGTACCCCATCACCGTCGGACTCTCCCGCTGGGCCGACCAGGCGCAGAACGGCGGCGCCGGAGCCAGCAGCGACATGCTCGCCCTCGTCGTGACCGGCTCCCTGATCTCCATCATCCCGCTCGTCCTGGCCTTCCTGATGCTCCAGCGGTACTGGCAGAGCGGCCTGGCCACCGGCGGCGTCAAGCAGTAGCACCCTCAACACCCCCTACTCCACGGAGGCTTGTCCATGGCGGATCTGCCCGCCCGCGTGCTGTTCGGCGCTGCCTACTACCACGAGTACCACCCCGCCTACGGCCCGGACGTACGGCCCGACGAACAGCTCAAGACCGACCTCGACCTCATGGCCGACGCGCACTTCACCGTCATCCGGGTCGGCGAGTCGGTCTGGTCCACCTGGGAACCGGACAACGGCCGTTTCGAACTCGACTGGCTCCAGCCGGTGTTGGACGGCGCCCACGAACGCGGCATCTCCGTCATCCTCGGCACCCCCACGTACGCCGTACCGCCGTGGCTGGCCCGCCAGTACCCGGAGATCACCGGCGAGCGGCGCACCGGCGAGCGCATCGGCTGGGGCGCCCGGCAGGAGGTCGACTTCACCCACCCCGCCTTCCGGTTCCACGCCGAGCGGATCATCCGCAAGACCGTCGCCCGGTACGCCGGCCACCCGGCCGTCATCGGCTTCCAGGTCGACAACGAACCGGGCCTGGAGCTCTTCCACAACCACGGCGTCTTCCAGCGCTTCACCGACCACCTGCGCGCCAAGTACGGCGACATCGAGACCCTCAACCGCGAATGGGGCCTGGTCTACTGGTCCCACCGCCTGTCCACCTGGGCCGACCTGTGGACCCCGGACGGCAACGTGCAGCCGCAGTACGACGTCGCCTGGCGGGAGTTCCAGGCCCGCCAGTGCACCGAGTTCATCGGCTGGCAGGCCGACATCGTCCGCGAGTACGCCCGCCCCGAGCAGTTCGTCACCACCTGCATCTCCTACACCCGCCCCGCCGTGGAGGACGACGAGCTCACCGACCGCCTCGACATCGCCACCGGCAACCCCTACTACGCCATGCAGGACGGCCTGCTCCTGCCCGACCCCACCCCGGACGACCACGAGCAGAAGTGGAAGACCACCGGCGTCTGGTCGCTGTACCAGACCGCCGACTGGATGTTCTCCTCCCGGCAGGAACCGTTCCTGGTCACCGAGACCAACGCCTCCTCCATCGGCTACGCATGGGACAACCGCCCCGCCTACGACGGCCAGTGGCGCCAGGCCGCCTGGGCCCTCGTCGGCCGCGGGGCCCGCATGATCGAGTACTGGCAGTGGCAGACCCTGCGCTTCGGCGCGGAAACCTACTGGGGCGGCGTCCTGCCGCACAGCGGCCGACCAGGCCGCACGTACGCGGAACTGGCCCGCCTGGGAGCGGAGTTCGAGACCGCCGGCCCCCTCGTGGCAGGTCTTGAGCCGGACTGCGACATCACGATCGTCTACTCCACCCCCAGCAAGTGGCTGATGCAGAAGCACCCGCCCCTCGCGACCCCCGACGGCGAACCGGACCCGGCCGCCTACCACCGCATCCTCGACCCCTTCTACCGCGGCGCCTTCGACGCCGGACGCCAGGTCCGCATCGTCCACGCCCGCCAGCTGCACGACCCGCGCGGGCAGAGGGAGGGCCTGACGCCCCAGGAGGCGGTCCGCCGCCACCCCGTCCTCGTCGTCCCCGCCCTGTACCTCGCCGACGACACCACCCTCGACTGGCTCGCCGCCTACGCCCACGCCGGCGGCCACCTGGTCCTGGGCCCCCGCACGGGCTACGCCGACCACGAGGCCCGGGCCCGGCACGAGACGGCTCCGGCGCGCCTGGCCGACGCGGCGGGCGTGTCGTACGACGAGTTCAGCAACCTGACGTGTGCCCTCCCGGTCCGGGCAGTGCCGGGGAGTGCGCTGACCCTGCCGGAGAACGCCACGGCGACGGCCTGGGCAGACGGCCTCACCGTCACCGACGCCGACGTCCTCGCCACATACGAGCACCCGCACTTCGGCCGCTGGCCCGCCGTCACCACCCGCCGCCACGGCGAAGGCCGCGTCACGTACGTCGGCACCGTGCCCGGCCGCGACCTCGCCCGGTCACTGGCCGCCTGGACGGCACCGGCCGCCCGCAGCGGCTGGGGCGAGCTGCCGCAGTCCGTCACGACGACCACCGGCACGGCGCCCGACGGCCGCCGCGTGCACATCGTCCACAACTGGAGCTGGGAGCCCGCGAGCGTCCACGTTCCGGTGAACCTCGCCGACGCCCTGAACGACACGTCGATTCCCGCGGGCACGGCGCTCGATCTCGGCCCGTGGGACGTACGCGTACTCGTCTCCCCGAAGCCGAAGGAGTAACCGTGCAAGGAAGAAGAGCGGCAAAGGCACTGGGTACGTTCGCCGCGGCAGCCGCGATACTGGCGATACCCATGGCCAGCGCACAGGCGTACAACCCGACGGGCGGCATCCTCTACCAGCTCGGCAGCGAACCGTGCGTCAACTTGCCCCGGCCCTAAAGGACCGGGCTTGGAGGTAGTGCCCAACTGGCTGCTGGGGTGAACTCCTCCGTTCAGACACCCCGTTATGGGGTGGCAGGGACGCGTGACTCACGCCCCGCATTCCACACGCTCCCGCCACGGGTGGCGATGTTGTGGGAAGCATTCCGGTCGGCGTGGGCAACGACCCCGCACCCCCGGCAGATGAAAAGCTCCTGGTCGACACGGTTGCGCTTGTCGACGTGGCCGCACTCGGCGCACGTCTGCGACGTGTACGCGGGATCAACGAAGACCAGGGGCACACCGGCCCGCTTGGCCTTGTAGACGATGAAGTCTCCCAGCTGGGCGAAGGCCCAGGAGTGGAGTGCGACCCGTTGGGGCTTGCGGAGCCGTACCCGGTTGCGGATGCCCTTGAGTTCTTCGAGGGACAGGCCGCGCCCGGTGCGTTCAGCCTCGGTCACGATCGTCTTGGAGATGATGTGGTTCTGGTTGGCGGCGTGCCGCGCCTCTTTGCGGGCACGGGCCTTGAGCCGCCGCTTGGCGCTGTTGGTGCGCTTCTTCTGGAGCTTGGCCCGCAGGGCAAGCTGTCGTTTGCGGTACCGGTTGAGCCCCCGCCCGGCGGCGAGGTAGCCGGCAGAGGTGGTGGCGATGTTCTCGATGCCCAGGTCCACCCCGATGAAGCCGTCCGGCTCGTACTGCTCGGCCTCGGGCACGTCACAGATGGCGACGAGGTAGAACACGCCGTCGCGCTCGATCAGGTCGGATTCGCCCTGCCGGTGCGCCTGGAGCATCTTGAGCGCGTCGGCGGAGCAGACGAAGCGGATGTTCTTGACCCGGCCGTCCACGGTCCAGATGGACACGGTCCGCTGGTCGTACTGCCAGCTCAGGCACCGGTCGTCATACGGCTGGGCGGCCTCGGGGCGAAAGGTGATCGGCTTGGACTCAGCCTTGCGGCGACGCTTGGAACCGTCCTTGCCGAGATTCCCGGCCCGGATGTTGGCCTTGAGCGTGGTGTATGAGTCGCGCACCTTCTTGATGACGTGTTGCGCGGCCTGCGCTCCCAGCCCACGGGCTTTGAGTTCGGCGTAGGTGTGATTGCGCAGCTCGTACTCACGCGGCACGCCGTGCTCGAACGCCACCTCCGACACCCAGTTCGCGGCGTCGTTGACCGTGCCCAGGGTGTGCTCAAGCGCGGATGCCTGCGCGGCGTCCGGCATGAGCTTGACCTGCGTCACGATCTTCATGAGCGTGATCGTAACATTGATCTATGTCACCACGCTGGGAACCAAACCCCGATATTCGCAGGGGCCGTAGCGTCGTCTACACCCTGCACGCGCACTTGGTCTTCACCCCTAAGTATCGGCGCGGACCGTTCACCGACGAGATCCTTCGGCGCTGCGAAGAGGTCATGCGCGACGTGTGTACCGACTTCGGCGCGGAACTGCGGGAGTTCAACGGCGAACGCGATCACGTCCACCTGCTCGTGCACTACCCGCCCAAGGTCGCCATCTCCCGGCTCGTAGGCTCCCTCAAGGGTGTCTCCGCCCGGCGCCTGCGGCAGGAGTTCCCCGGCCACATCCGCAAGTACCTGTGGGGTGACCACTTCTGGTCGCCGTCCTACTTCGCCGCCTCGTGCGGGGGCGCCCCGCTCACTGTCATCAAGGAGTACACCGAGAACCAGAAACGTCCCGGCTGAGGTCAACAGTGCAGACCCGTGCGCCGGTGCGGGTCAGAGCAGTGTTAAGAAGCGCTTCCTCCCGGGCGTGAACGCCCGGGGTTCCGCGCTAGATCATGCTGAAGGGAGCCCGCTCGGGGGTACGGGTGGGGGCGCCGCGCTTCAGGTCGAAGCGGGATGCCCGGCAGGCGATCAGATTCACCGCGAACGCCCGCTGGAAGATCACCGAGGCGGGGCGGCTGCTCCTGCCGAAGATCGGCGAGGTGAAGGTGCGCTGGTCACGCAGGCTCCCGTCGGTCCCGACGAGCGTGACGGTGATCCGGGACGCAGCGGGGCGGTTCTTCGCCTCCTTCGTCGTGGAGACCGACCCGGACGCCGACCTGGCGCGGATGCCGGAGGCCGGCGGTCTGCCGTCTGTGGGGATCGACTTGGGCCTGACCCATTTCGCGGTCCTGTCGGACGGGACGAAAATCGACAGCCCGCGGTTTCTGCGCCGGGCGGAGAAGAAGCTGAAGAAGGCGCAGCGGGAGTTGTCCCGCAAGCAGAAGAGGTCGAAGAACCGGGGGAAGGCCCGCTTGAAGGTGGCCCGCGCGCACGCGCAGGTCGCCGATGCCCGCCGCGAGTTCCACCACCAGCTCTCCACCCAGCTGATCCGCGAAAACCAAGCGGTCGCGGTGGAGGACCTGGCGGTGAAGAGCCTTGCCCGCACCCGGCTCGGCAAATCCGTGCACGACGCCGGATGGGCGCAGTTCCTCGCGATGCTGGAGTACAAGGCGCAGCGGTACGGGCGCGTCTTTGTGAAGGTTGGCCGGTTCGAGCCCACCAGTCAGGTGTGCTCGGTCTGTGGAGTCAAGGACGGGCCCAAACCCCTGCACGTGCGCACCTGGACGTGCACGCACTGCGGCACGGTCCACGACCGGGACCACAACGCCGCCAAGAACGTCAAACAGGCCGCCGGACTGGCGGCGACAGCCTGTCGAGCGCAGGTAAGACCGGGACTCGTTCCGGCACAGCGCGAAGAAGCAGGAAGCCACGGAATCCACGCCGGGGTTCGTGCCGCGCAGCGGCACAGCACCCGGTGAGGAAGGCCAGAATCTCCCTGCTTCAGCAGGGGGAGCAAGTCAATACTCCGACGAGAACGACTACACCGGCTTCAACGCGACCACCGGCGTCCCAGCCCGCGACCCCGCCAACGACTCGCACGGCCAGATCCTCGCCCACCGGACCTGGGACGGCCGCAGTGCGCAGTGGAGCGCCCCCGTCGTCGACATCGCGGGACTGACCCAGAGTATGGGAGGCGGCAAGACGGAGATCGGCGGCGGGCGGCCGGGCATGGCGAACGTCGTCCGCACCACGGACGGCAAGTGGCTGCTCACCTTCGAGTACTGGGGCGGCGGAGCCACACCCGGTACGTGATCGCCGACAACCCGCTGGAGTTCTACGGGAGTTCGGCCACCGGCACGGGCGTCACCTTGCTGCCGGTCTACAACGCGGCCGGCAGCGGCAACGTCTGGGTCAACGAGAGCGGACGCAGCGACGGTACGCGGAAGGAGTACCAGACGACCTCGCAGGCCGGTTACAGCCGCAGCCTGCAGTACGTCGAGGGGCACGCGGATGCCGTACTCAGCCAACTCCCCGCCCGGTCCGGCAACGGCTCGCGGGGGAGCCGGCCCACCTCATTGCGCCAGCCGCTGCACAGCCGCAGCGGCTGTGCCTGCCGCAGCCGGTGCCCCTTACCTCCCGGGTAATCGACCAGGACCGCGCGGCTCGGCAATGCTGCCGTACAACGCGGCCGATGCATGACAGGACCGCGAGAATTCCGGCGCGGCTGCCGTCCTCCGCGCTCCGTCACGAACAGGAGAGCCCGCATGCCTGCCTACGCCATCGGCAACCTCCGGCCGCTCACCCATCTGCCCGAGAATGTCCTGATCTACATCGAACGCATCCAGGCAACCCTGGACCCGTTCGGCGGACGGTTCCTCGTCCACGGAGCCCCGGAACGTGACGTGCGCGAGGGCACCTGGCCGGACGCGCTCGTCCTCATCGCCTTCCCCTCCCTCGCCGACGCCCGCGCCTGGTACGACTCCTCCGCATACCAGGAACTGCTTCCTCTGCGCACCCGGCACATCGACGGCGACATTCTGCTGATCGACGGTGTCGCCCCCGACTACGACCCGGCCGTAACAGCCACCGCACTGCGCGCCGCACAGGCAGCCTCATCGTCGGCGTGAGGAGGCACGCCCGAAGTCGGCGGTCTCCGCCGGTCGGGTGATCGGCGCTACACAAGCACCGGGTGCGTGGCGTGGAGGCAGCGAGCCCTTTCCAACCTGGTTCGAGGTGGGGGCAGTCTGCCGCAGGCATGGTCGGCAGGGGCTGTCAGAGGCAGAATGCCAGGATGGGGCGCAGCGCGGGGGACTGGTGGGGGCGGCGCGGACGAGGGCGGCGCACCGAGGAGAGGGACAGACTCGAGGCGGACCTCACCCGCTTCGGCGAACGGCTGGCGGTACATCCCTTCAGCCCGAACAACTCCGGTGTGACCCAGGGGATGACAGCGGACTACGCCGAGGCCCTGGATGCCTACGAACTGGCGGGCCGTAGGGCGCGCCGGGACGCCCAGGCCGCGATGCGGGCCCTGGACGAGGGGGAGCGTGCACTGGACCGGCTGGACGCCCGTTTGACCGGCGTCCCGGTTCCCGAGCGGTTTCCGCTGTGCTTCTTTGATCCGCGCCATGGGCGGTCGGTCCGGAAGGTGTCCTGGGCCCCGGACGGCGGGACAACACGGTTGGTGCCCGTCTGCGCCGCCGATGCCGTGCGCCTCAAAGAGGGAAAGCCGCCGATCCGAACCGGCCGCCCGCCCGTGCGTTCAACCGGCACAACCCAGGACGGCTCACCCTCAGCACCCCTGGCTCCTGCGCCCACCACGCCCGCGGACGCAGCCGTGGCGGTGGCCCGACAGGACGCCGACTCCGCTGCCAAACCCCGCTTGCGTGACAGGTACACCACCCAACAGCTCCTGTTGCGGGGCGCGCTGGGAGCCTTCGCCCTCTGCCTCGCAGTGCCGGCCGCGCTCGGCCAGTGGTGGCTGGCGCTGACCGGCCTGGTCCTTGTGGCCCTAATCGGCAGTCTTCCTTTCATGTTCGGCTTCGTCATATGGAAAACCTCGGCCAGTCTGTGGGTGCTGATTCGTATGGGGCGCCTGGTGACGGCGCACTACACGAGGACCATGTCCCCGGAAGAGTCCACTTCGGGGAACGGCTGGCAGCACGAGTACGGCTACACCACCGGCCAGGGCCACCAGGTGACGCGACGGCGCGCAGCCCCGAACGGCACTGTGCAGCCCCTGCCTCGTCGGCGCATGTGGTACGTCACCGGGCAAAGCCCCGAGCAGGGCGAACTGCACGGACCGTCGTACCCGTTGTCTCTCGGCGCGGGGCTGCTGATGAGCCTTCCGCTGTTTCTCGTCGGAGCGGCGGTCGACCTCGCCGTCTGCCCTGGGCTGCTGGTCTGGGCGCTCCTGCGCTGAGCCCATGGCCACCCTCAAGGCCTGGCGGCTCTTGCGCAAGCTCCGATGCAGCACCACCCGCATCACCGCGCTCGTCCAAGCAGTCCTCACCCTCCACCTCGACGCCACAGGCCGAGGTTGGCAAGGACTGAGGGCCGTACTGCTCCCCAAGGACCCGCACGGGCTGATGCCGCGTGTCTTCTTCGGCCGGGCTGAGGGCGGCACCGTTCCTGGGCTCAGGCCAGCTGACCCAGCGCTTTTGCCAGTGGTTCCAGCACGGTGGGGGTGTAGGGCGGGGCAGGTACACGATGGCAAGCTCCGCACCGGCCTCGCCGAACTCGGCGGCGGTGGCCGCCGTCGCGGCCGGATCGCCAACGAATGCCCGCTGCCCTGCGCACCGGGGCAACTCGACCTCAGCGCACAGGCCTTCGCCGAACTCGCCGCTCCCTGGCTCGGCCGCATCCCGGTCACCTGGAGCCTGCTGAGCCCCAGCACGTCCGGCACGGTCTCGATCCGGTACAAGACCGGGTCCAGCCGCTGGTGGTGCGCCATCCAGGTGATCGGCCACCGGAATCCGGTGGCGCGGCTGGAGGTCCGCACCGGCGGCGGCTGGCACCAGCTGCCCCGTGCCGACTACAACTACTTCCTCTCCGACCAGGGCAGCGGGTGCGGGGGTGCGATCAGGATCACCGACATCTACGGAGAACCACTGGTACTCAACGGGATCGCCCTTTGGCCGGACGCCGTGCAGCCGACGCGCGTCCAGTTCGCCCAGCACTGACCCCCGCCGACCGAGCGGTCGAGTCCGGTCCTGGCCCGCGCGCCGTCAGGCAGGAAGCTGCCGGCTGGTCGGGGTCGGACTTCGGAGCGCCCCGGACAAGAGCCGCCAAGTCGTGGCCGCGCCGACTACTTTGCGGATGACGGATCTCGCCGCGGCCAGCGCCCTGCCGGCAAGTCGGATCACCCGGATCGTGGACACGCTCCAGGCCCGGGGCCAGGTGACCAAGCGGCGACACGAAGGCGACGGGCGGGGCAACGTGGCCTCTTTGACCCCGGAGGGGCTGAAGTGTCTTCGGGCCGCTTACCCCGTTCATCTGGCGAGTGCCCGTAAGCGGGTCGTCGACCAGCTCGACGGACGCTCCCCGCCCTGAAGGACGGGGCATCCTCGGATGAACTCGGTGAGAAGCTCGACTGAATCAGGCCACGGACGGCCGTGTCTCGGTGCGGTCGACCATCGGTCCGCGCTCGGAATGCGACCGTCTCGGCGATCTCCTGCGGCGAACCGAGCCGGCCGAACGGGTCCGCTCGGTCGGCTCGGTCCGCCGCTGTGAGCATCGCGGCCAACCTGGTCGCCGAACGGCTCCCAAGGCCTCCGCGTCGGCGTCTCGACGGCCACCAGTGCCCCGGGGGCGAGCGCCGGACGCGTCTGTGAAACGGCTCGTTCGTTCCTAAGTGGTCGGCTCCGGAAATCCTTCGGGGGTTGACGTTCGAGTCCAAGCGGTGCCGGGCAGCTGTCAGGGCTCAACCGGCATCGTCTCAATGGGCGGCTGATCACAGGTCTGACGTCTCGGTGAGGTTGGACTCGGCGCAGGGGTCACGCCTCAGAGTGCTGCAGGTACGCTCCGCTGGTGTCGAAGAAGCGGAAGAAGTACCGCTCTGCGGCCCGCGCCGCTGGCGCGGGCATCGTTGTGGAGAAGGCGCCACGGGCGGCGGTTCCGGCCGAGACAGCCCGTCGTCGCCTACACGGGGGTTCTGCAGTTCTCGGCGGGGTCGTAGGGGGCGCCATCGTTGTACCTGCGCTCTTGGAGCGATTCGGGGTAATGCGCTCCGGTGCGTGGGTGCCCGCCATGTTCGCGGGGTTGGCTTTGGCGCTGGGATTTCCGCTCCTGTACACGACGTTTCGCTCGGTGCGTCACGGCCCTGGTTGGCAGCTTGTGACTGCTCGGACTGTCACGGGCGACCGCACGGTCGATCTGAGCAAGCTGACGCAGATACGTCGAGTTCGTGTCCCCAGCAAGGCCGGCTGGTTGGACCAGTTCTGGATCAAGGACTGCCGAGGCGTCGTCCTCCTTGTGGACAAGGAGGTACTCATGGGTCCCATAGGGCAGGCGGTGGTTCACAGTTCGGGGATCTCAGGCTCACTGGGAACCGTGAAGATCTCTCGGCATGCGGCCGTCGGGCTTGGCCTCAACGAGCCCTCGACTGCATACCGGGCAGCCCGCGCATGCGCAGATGCTCTTCTCGGGATCCTGACCCCCGGGGCAGTCGCCGCTCTTGGAATCCTGGCCAGCTGGCTCATCAGATCAGCGTGAGACACAGCCAAGGAGATCGGAGAGGGTGTCGATCACCCGAATGACTCTCCCGAGATTGGCCGTTGCCTCCCATGTCCCTGGGCCGCGCCGTGTGCCTTACCCTGACCGCCGCCGAGCGCCACCGGCTGAAGAAGATGGCCTACGGCCACAAGACTCAGCACCGGGCCAGGCAGCGCGCCACAGTCGTCCTGCTCGCGTCGCGCGGCCGGGGCAACGCCCGGATAGCTGCCGAGACCCGGCTGCATGTGGACAGCGTGCGCACCTGGCGCGGTCGGTTCGCCGACGGCGGGCTGCCGGCCCTGGCCGACCGCAAACGCTCGGGGCGCCCGGCCCGTTTCACCCCCGTGCAGGTCGTCGAGGCCAAGGCCCTGGCCTGCCAACTGCCGGCCGAGACCGGCATACCGCTGTCGCGCTGGTCGTGTCCGGAACTGGCCACCGAGCTGACCGCGCGCGGGATCACCGACAGCATCTCCGCGTCCACGGTGCGCCGCTGGTTACGCGAGGACGCGCTCAAGCCCTGGCAGTACCGGTCCTGGATCTTCATCCGCGACCCGGACTTCCGCGCCAGGGCCCAGCGGGTCCTAGACCTGTACGCCCGCACCTTCGAAGGCGTCCCACTCGGCGAGGACGAGTACGTCCTGTCCAGCGACGAGAAGACCTCGATCCAGGCCCGCTGCCGCTGCCACCCGACTCTGGCCCCCGGACAGAACCGGGCGATGCGCGTCAACCACGAGTACGGACGCGGCGGCGCCCTGGCCTACTTGGCCGCCTACGACGTCCACCGGGCCGAGATCCACGGCCGCTGCGAGCCGACCACCGGCATCGTGCCGTTCATGGCCCTGGTCGAACAGGTCATGACGCAGGAGCCCTACGCCAGCGCGAAACGCGTCTTCTGGATCGTCGACAACGGCTCCTCGCACCGCAGCCGCAGGTCCATCGACCGCATGGCCGCCCGGTTCCCGAACGCCGTCCTGGTCCACACCCCGGTCCACGCCTCCTGGCTGAACCAGATCGAGATCTTCTTCTCCATCGTGCAGCGCAAGGTCGTCTCGCCCAACGACTTCACAGACCTCGCCGAGGTCCGGGAACGACTCCGAGGGTTCGAAGACCGCTACAACGCCACGGCACAGCCGTTCCAGTGGAGGTTCACCACCTCCGACCTGGACGATCTGCTGGCCCGACTCGACCGGCACACACCCGCCGACCGACAAGGAGAATCCTCCGTCACACCGGCAGCCTGATCAATCCCCGAAGGATTTCCGGAGCCGAGCACTAAGCGACCGTAAGCACGATCTTGCCCTGGATGTGCCCTCGGGCGGCGCGTTCGTGCGCCGCTCGGGCATCCGCGAGAGCGAACGTGCTGTCGATCGCGACGCGGACCGTGCCCGCGTCGAGCAGGCGTCCCAGTCCGGCGAGCTGCGCGCCGTTCGAGCGGACCTGGGTGCCCGAGACCGTGACGCCCAGCTTCGCGGTCTCTTCGTCGTCGAAGTCGCCGAAGAACACGGGGAACAGGGAGCCGCCGCGCCTGAGCGTGCGCAGGAAGCGGCTGCTGCCGGGGCCGCCGACGGTGTCGAGAACGAGGTCGACGTCGTGCACGAGTTCCTCGGGACGGCTCTTGGTGTAGTCGATGAACCGGTCGGCGCCGAGCTCGCGCAGGAACGGTTCATGCGCGCCCGATGCCACCGCGATCACCCGTGCCCCCTTCCATTTCGCCAGCTGTAGTGCGAAGTGCCCCACGCCGCCCGCCGCGCCGTTGACGAGCACCGTCGTGCCGGCGTCGAGTGCCGTCGGGCGATGCCGCGCCGCCTGGAAGGGCGAGGGATGATCGTGTCCGAGCTCGATCAGGAACTGCCACGCCGTCAGCCCGGCCATGGGCACCCCGGCGGCGTGCACGTGATCGATGCCGGCCGGCTTGCGTGCGAGGTCCGACGCGGGCGCGGCCACGTACTCGGCATACGCGCTGCCGTCGAAGCTGGGGAAGCGGAGGAGACCGAAGACTTCATCACCTACGTCGAGGCCGTCCACATCCGCGGCGACGGCCTCGACGACGCCCGACACGTCCGTCCCCGGGATCACGGGCAGGCTGAACTTCGGCCTCGTCTCCGGAGGCAGGTTCGTCAGCCCGTCGCGCAGGTACCAGTCCGGAGGGTTGACGCCGACCGCGTGAACGCGAACGAGCACCTCACCCGGCCCCGGCTCGGGAACCGGCACCTCGTCGTGACGCAGAACCTCAGGGCCGCCGTGCTGATGTACCCGGACCGCCCTCATCGTGTGTGTCGGCATCGTTTTCTCCTGCCCGCGCTGCGGGATAGGCTTATTCGGATCAGCGATCCACATAACTGGACCAGTGATCCGAATATATGGACCACTGATCCGGATAGTCAAGCCGGATAGTCAAGCCGGATAGTCAAGAGGGGCAGATGCGGGCCGACGCCAGGAAGAACCGCGACCACGTGCTCGCCGTCGCGGGCACCGCCATCACCGAGCAAGGCGTCGACGTGTCACTGCGCGACATCGCGCGCAGGGCCGACGTCGGGCTCGCGACGCTGCTGCGTCACTTTCCGACGCGCGAGGCGCTGCTCGAGGCCTTGCTCCGCACGAGCTTCGACGAGATGACGGCAAGGGCAGGCGGGCTCGAGACGTCGAGCTCGCCCGAAGATGCTCTCGTTTCGTGGCTACGCGACTGCGTCGCGTGGACTACCGAGTACCGGGGCGTGACCGTGCTGATGGCAGCCGCCATCGAGGACACCGAGTCCGCACTCCACGCTTCGTGCGTCACCTTGCGCGCAGCCGGCGCGCGGCTCCTCACCCGTGCCCAGGCCGCGGGCGCAGCGCGGACCGACATGGACGGCACCGATCTGTTCGCGCTGGTAGCGGCACTCGCGTGGCTCAGCGACCAACCCTCGCTCGCGCCACGCGCCGATCACCTCTTCGATGTTGTCGCGAGCGCGATTCTGACGAGCGCAGGGAACGGCGATACCGAGGGGGAACCCCGCCCCTCGGGCCCGTAGGCCAACTACCCGTCGCTGAAGCGACGGGCTTGCACAACGGGCATCACTGGCGGTGGTGTGTCGAGTTTCCGGCAAGGATGACGTTCCGTCCGCACCATGGGCAAGATCACAACCTAATTTGAGGGGCCCCTCATGTTAGTCTGGATGCATGAGTCACCAGCACGTCCTGTCCGCGCCCCAGGCGCCGGTCAAACCGCTGCGCCGCGACGCGCAGCGCAACAGGGACGCGATCGTGGCCGCTGCCCGCAAGGCTTTCGCCGAGCAGGGGCTGGACGCTTCCCTGGAGGGTGTTGCCCGCGAGGCGGGTGTCGCGATCGGCACGGTCTACCGGCACTTCCCGCGCCGGCTCGACCTGGTCGAAGAGCTCTTCACCGCGAAGTTCACGGATCTGCTCGCCGCAGCCGAAGAGGCCGCAGCCATGGACGACGCCTGGGAGGGGTTCTGCTCCTACCTGGAAAAGCTCTGTGAACTGCAGGCCTGTGACCGCGCCTTCAACGACCTGGTCTCGGCCCGCCTGCCGATCCATGCGCTCGGCAGGGGAATGTTCGAGCGCACGAAGGAACGGCTTGCTCAGATCTTCCGCAACGCTCAGGAGCAGGGTGTCCTGCGTGACGATGTCACTCCGGACGACATCGCTTTCGTGGTCTGGTCCCAAGTGGGGATCATCCAGGCCACCCGTGCCGTCGCCCCCAACGCCTGGCGCCGCCACCTGCACCTGCTGCTCGACGCCTTCCGCGCCGAGTGTGCCCACGAGCTGCCCGAGCCCCCGCTGACCCCCCAGCAGGTCGAGCAGACCCTCACCGCTCTCGAGTGCCCCGAAGAGGAGTGCCGCGAGTGCCGCGAGGAGGCATGAGCCGCGGCTGACGACGTCGGGCAACAGGGCATACAGCGGGACATGCGGCGGGCCCGGTGCCGCGGTCGGCATCCGGGCCCTCAGTCCCACGAGGGGCGTCACCATCCAGGGGGAGGCGTTCAGTTTTCCGCCAGCAGCTGTGCCAGTTCGGCGTCCAGGTCGAGCCGGCTGGATTCGGCCCCCGGCGGCACCGCGGACCATGTTTCGCGCAGGAAGGATTCCACGCCCTGCGCGGGGAACTCGAGCAGGGCCGATCCCGCAGGCGAACGAAGAACCATGCACACCGCATCGCGTCCCGAGTCACTGGTCGGCCACATGTGCACGTCTCCGTGCCCGGTGTGCTCGCTCAGAGCCTGAGCCAGCATGTCGCGACTGAGGAACCACTCGACCGTTCCGCTCTGGTCCGGGGTGTGGAAGACGGCACGCACGGCATAAGGATCATCCGCGTCGTACTGCAGTGCTGCACGTATCGACACCGACAGGTCGTGCGACAAGACGAGCCGCACGGGCAGCTCGTGTGCCACGGTTCTGACCGATCTCACTGTCCCTCACCTCCACGTCCCCGCTCGCCCGGCACTGCGATCGCTCCCCGTGTGCTTCGAGGCACGGGGGCGGCGGTACCGCCGGCGCGACCGGAAGCGCCGGTGGACGGGAGCAGCACACACGGATCCCGCGTGTTGTCCCTGTTCAGCCGGGAGGCGATTTCACCGGCTCGCGCTCGATGCCGGCTCGGCGAGCGGTCGGTTTGACGAGTCGCAACGGCACAACCCAAAGCCACGTCGTTGCGGCCGGTCAAACCGACCGTGCTGGCCGGCCGCATCAGCGCTGGTCCGCGTACCACGCGACCTGGTCCAGGTACCAGCGCTCGGCGCTGACGCGGTGCCACGTCGTCGCCTCGTCCCAGCGGTACCCGTCCCAGGCGTACAGGTGGCTACCGTTCCAGCGCTCTTCACCGTAGTAGCCCTGGCGGTCGCCGTTCGTGTACCAGCCGCGGGGTGCGCCCCAGCTGTCGTCCTGTGCCTCGTGGTGAGCGCTCTGGTATCCCTTCGCGCGGTCGCCGCTGGTGGCGAAGGCGGTGATCGCGGTCTGCGTGTGCTGCCCGGGCGCCGAGGCCGCCGCCGAGGCCGTGCCGCTGACTCCGAGAAGGGCTCCGCCTGCCAGCGCCGTAGAAGCGACAGCGGTCGAGACGCGCTTGACCCACTTGTTCATGGTCATCTCCTTGTGATGTGCCGCGATTCCGTTGACTGGGCGGCCGTCCTGTCCGTGATCCGGGGAATCCGGACCGGCCGGGTGCCGAACGGTGAGGATCATCCGGAGGGGTCCCTCATGTTCGACGTCGCCCAGCGTACTCGAGGGGGCCCTCATGTTTGCGGTGAGGCTCATCACAGCACGTCGGAGGGGGCGAATGGCACGAGCAGGGCGACGGTGGCCGAGGCGACGGGCGCCGGGTCTGACCCGTAGGAACGGGCATCCGGGACCCGGGGCGGGCGACGCCAAGCCCGTACTGGGAGCCGCCGGGATCAGGCGCCGCCTGCGCCGCGACCTGCGCATCGGGGATGTCGTCCAACATCACCGCTCGGCTCTCCCGCGGCCGACGCTGCCCTTGCCGAAAACCTCATCAGCTCAGGTGGATGCGCGGGGTCTCGAGCGCGGATGCTCGGATCGGTACTCTCGCGCGGCCGGCGATCACCCCGGCAGGATGGCCGGTCGTGCTGCTGCGACTGGCTTACCTGACCGTGGCGAATGCGTTCGCCGTGCTGCGCCTGCTGCCCATGAGTGATCGGGACAAGCACAGCCGGACGGAGCGCACGGTCCGCGGCCTCCCCGCCCGCTTGGGCCGGGAGCGCGCAGCGTGGCGGCGCGCGACCAGATCGCGGTGCCAGCGCAGCACCGTGTCCGGACGTACCACCAGCCGAATCCTGCGCAGCACCTCCGAGGGCAGGCGGTGCAGCAACGCTGCCAGGAACGAGCGATCGCCTGGAGAGAACCGAACCCTCTCGCCACCGAGTTGGCGCTCCAGCACCGTGATCTGATGGCGCAGGGCGAGGATCGCTGTCGTTCTGGGAGCCAAGGTGGCAGCCTCCACCGTCTGACAGATCCTCCAGGAAGCCGGGATCGATCCGGCACCCGAGCGTGCTACGAGCACGTGGGCGGACTTCCTGCGCTCCCAGGCCGACGCCCTGCTGGTGTGTGACTTCCTGGAAACGATCACCTTGTCCGGGGCACGCATGTATGTGTTCGCGGTGATCGAGCACGCCAGCCGCCGGATCCGGATCCTCGGCGCCACCGCGCACCCCACCGCCAGGTGGGTGACGCAAGCCGCGAAGAACCTTGTCATGGACCTCGAAGACGCCGGCTGCCGGGCCAGGTTGCTGATCCGGGACCGGGACGGGAAGTTTCCCGCCCTGTTCGACGCAGTCCTCAACGATGCGGGGATCGAGGCAGTACTCAGCGGAGCACGGATGCCTCGCATGAACTCGATCACGCAACGGTGGGTGCAGACCTGCCGGCGCGAGCTGTTGGACCGCACCCTGATCTAAACGAGCATCACCTGCTCCACGCGCTACGCGAGTTCGAGAGGTTCTACAACGAGTACAGGCCGCACCAGGGACTCGCCAACGCCCGCCCCCTGCATTCCCGTCCACGGATGCTCGGGCCCGCCGGGGGTCAGCGCGGCCCCCCAGCTCGCGCCGGCGCCGCGCGGCGGGGCCCGGACGGGTGCGGCGAGGGCGAGCGGCACGGGGAACTCCACCCGCCAAGGGCGACCCGGCACCGTGAATCAATTGGGGAGGCGCAATGCTCAAGCGCGCACGCTGCGAATCGTCGAGGAAGCATTGAAAAGCGGGGACGGCACGCTGCGGCTGATCGTCTTCATGGGAACGGCCACCTGCGCCGCACTCATCCTCGGTGGCGGCGCCTGGCTCGCGGGTCTGCTGCAGCGGTGCTGAGGCGCGATCCAGATTTTTCGGAGTTCGGCGGTCTGAGGATGTCGAGAACGTGCCACCGGCTCCGTCCCAGGGACATCAGCGGCCACCACCGGCCGCACGAGGAAGAAGGAGAAACCAGCATGGCGATTCAGCGGATGGACAACGTCGGCATCGTCGTCGAGGACATGGATGCCGCCATCGCGTTCTTCGTGGAACTCGGTATGGAGCTGGAGGGCAGGGCGGAGGTCGAGGGCCTCTTCGCCGACCAGTGCACCGGACTCGACGGCGTCCGCTGTGACATCGCGATGGTCCGGACCCCGGACGGTCACAGCCGGCTCGAGCTGGCGAAGTACCGCAGCCCCGCGGTGATCAGCGCCGGGCCGCGCAACCGGCCGCACAACATTCTGGGCACGCACCGCGTCATGTTCGCCGTCGACGACATCAAGGACACTGTTGCCCGCCTGCGCCCTCACGGCGCCGAACTCGTCGGCGAGATCGCCCGGTTCGAGGACAGCTATCTGCTCTGCTACATCCGCGGCCCGGAGGGCATCATCGTCGGACTGGCCGAGCAACTGCGCTGAGAAGGAGGAACCGAACCATGCAGCCGAACGAGATCATCAAGGTTCTGAACCGCCCGATCAGACAGGAGCTGCTGGCCCGTGACGTGACCCGCCTGACCCACGTCGCCAAGGACGGAACCCCGCGCAACGTACCGATCGTTCACCTGGAACGGGTCGCACATCGTCATGATCTCTCGTGCGACGTAGCGTTTGAGGCAGCGAATGGCTTCACGGCGGGTCTTGCCCTGGGCAACACGACGCTCCACGTAGTCGCGGGTGCGGGCGTCCCGGCGCAAGCGGGCCAGGACGATGGTGTAGAGCGCGGAGTTGGAAGGCCGCCACCTGCGCCGGCTTCCTGCGCCGGGCCGCGGCGTTCTACGCCGCCGCGGGTATCGACCGCATCGAGCGGGTGCTCACCGACAACGCCTGGCCCTACCGCAAGAGCTTCGCCCGGCAGCAGGCCCTGGCCGACCTCGGCGCCACCGGCAAGCTGACCCGCCCCTACCGGCCACAGACCAACGGCAAGGTCGAACGCTTCAACCGCACCCTGCTCGACGAATGGGCCTACCTGCGGCCCTGCACCAGCAACACCGAACGCACCACAGCCCTGGCAGACTTCCTGCACACCTACAACCACCACCGCTGTCACACCGCACTCGACGGCCACCCACCAATCACCCGCGTCAACAACCCTGCGGGTCAATACACCTAGATCGTTGCTACGGTTCACCGGTGTCTGACTCTTCACGCGATACCGCCGAAGGCGCCGGCTGGGGCACTCTGGAACACGGCGAGTACAAGCACCTCATGCCGCACCGGGTCGAGAAGCTCTCATGGCTCAACCCGAAGACCCTGTGGGCCGCACGCAACGGCATACTGGCTTCCTGGTTCGGGGACCCCACGGGCCACACCCGCAGCCGCTGGGTGGCACAGCGGACGGCCGCCGGAGCCCCCGCCGCCAAGGTGATCCGGCGCGACGACCCAGACCGGTTCTCCTTCATGGTCATCGGAGACACCGGCGAGGGAGACGATCCCCAATACGCCGTCGTCCCCGGCTTCCTGAAAGCCAGTCAGGACACGAAATTCGCGGTCATCGCCAGCGACGTGATCTACCCCGTCGGCAGAGCGGACGACTACGGCACGAAGTTCTTCCGCCCGTACCAGGACTACCCGGCACCCATATACGCGATACCCGGCAACCACGACTGGTACGAAGACCTCGGCGGCTTCATGCGCGTCTTCTGCGACGACGCCCCGCCACTCGCCCCGCAGCCCGCGCCGCGCCCCCTCTCACGGGCCTGGCTGCGGTCGCTGCTGTGGCACCGGCCGCCCGCGGCCGACGGACAACGCCTCACCGAGGCGCGGAGGTTGCGCTCCTCACCAGCCCAACAGGCCGTCCAGCCGGGCCCGTACTGGGCCATCGACGCCGGGCCGGTGCGGATCATAGGCATCGACACGGGACTGCTGGGAACCATCGACGCCGAGCAGGGCGCATGGCTGCGCGAGGTGTCCAAGGGACCTCTCCCCAAGATCCTCGTCACCGGCTCGCCCCTGTACGTGGACGGCGAACACCACCCGTGCCCCATCGAAGGCGGCGGCACCGTCGACGACCTCGTCCGCGACCCGGACCACCACTACCTCGCGGCCATAGGCGGCGACATCCACAACTACCAGCGCTACCCGGTGCAGGTGGACGGCCGCACCATCCAGTACGTGGTGTCGGGCGGCGGCGGAGCCTTCATGCACGCCACCCACACCATCCCCCGTGTCTCCGTCGCGGGCGTCACCGAGCAGGAGTTCCGCTGCTACCCGCTGCGCGGCGACTCCCTCGCCTTCTACAGCAGGCTCTACGGACACCGGCTCCGCCTGCGCCGCCTGTTCACCCTCACCGAGGCCGAGGCGACAGCCGTCGTCGCCGAGCGCCTCGGCATCCCGCCGACCCGCACCCAGGGCCCGCCCGCCCGCGTCACCCGGCGCACCCGTCTGATCGCGAACCTGCTGGGCGCGGGCGGCCGGCCTGAGCGCACCTCGCGCTTCCGCCTGCCCGTGCGGAAGATCTACACCCAGCTCTTCTCACCGAGCTCGGCGACCTACAGCCCGCCGTTCTTCAAGTGCTTCCTGCGCCTGGACGTCACCCCGGAGGCGGTCCGGCTGCGCTGCTTCGCGGCCACCGGGAACCGCGCGCAGGAACTCGACCCGCCGGTCGAGGACGAAGTCACCATTCCGCTGACCTGAACACCCGGGGAATCGGACGCTGTTCCGGCAGCCGGTCCGGTTCCTGCGCCGCCGTGTGATCCGGGACGCTGGGACTGCGCTATCATTGATCTTGAGCGAGCCGCCCGAACTTCCGGCGGTGAGCCTCGCGTTGGTGGTCCAAGGAAAGACGCCCCGCTTCCTGCGGGGAGATGCAGGTGCAAGGCCTGCCCGGCGCTCCGCACAGCCCCGCCTCCGGTATCCCGGAGGCGGGGCTGCTTTTTTGACTGCCGGGACCGCAGACCGCGGCGCCGCCAGGAGACTTCCCGAGCAGCCGGACGACAGTGCCGCCGGAGAGTCGCCGAGCTCCGGTGGCGGCACGGGCGCCGCCCCCGCCGCTCTGGTGCCGCGAACAGGGCACCGGCCGGGTCTTGTGCACCGCCCTCGGCCGCGCCCCGGCCGCCTGCGCGAACCCCGGCTTCCGCACCCGTCCGCGCGCTGGGATCAACCGGGCGGCCCGGACGGAGGATCAGTGACGTTTCTCCGGTGAACCGCTTGCGCCATTGAGGTGAGTAAAGCCCACCCAAGGAGAGAGCCGAGGATCGATATGGGGATCCTCTTGCCTTGGCAAAGGGCGGTCGTGTTGCGACGGCCCTCTCCGCGCGACGTGTTCAACCCCACGAGAGGAACCGGACGTTGACCTACGGGAAGAAGCTGAGGGAGCTTCTCTGCACCAAGTCAAGTGAGAAGCTGTCGGAACCGGTGATCTGTGACGTTGCGTGACGGGTTCCCATAGCCCCGTGCCGCCGCCCGCCGCCGAGTGGGCGTTTTCTGGACGCCGTCCTGTACGTGAACCGAACCGGGATCCCCTGGCGTTACCTCCCGCACGACTACCCGCAACGGCTGGCGCCACGGCGGCTCTCCTCGTGAAGACCCTCGGCATGGCAGTGGCCCGACCGCCCCGGAGATGGATGAGGTGGATCAAGTGAGGTAAGTTATAGGTCGACCACTAACGTAGGAGTGAAGATGACAGCCAAGGAAGACGACGCCAATCGCCGCGCCGCTGCCCAGCACACCGTGGCCGAGCACCTGCGCCTCACCGCTGCCGGACACACCGAGGAGTGGGTGAAGCTGTTCGCCCCGGACGCGGTGCTCGAGTTCCCGTACGCCCCGGACGGCGTGCCGAAGCAGGTCACGGGACGAGACGCCCTGCTCGCCCACATGAGGGGGTTCCCCGAGACCTTTGACGTCGAGTTCGGCGACCTGGTGTTCCACGACACGGTCGATCCGAGTCTCGTGGTCGCCGAATTCCGCTCGAAGGGCACTGCGCTGCCGACCGGCAAGCCGTACGAGCAGACGTGCATCTCCGTCGTCCGGACCGATGACGACGCGCTCATCACCCACTACCTGGACTACTGGAACCCGCTGGTGGCGATCGAGGCGCTCACGCCCCACGACGTGCCGTCCGGCTCTGACCGCAGCGTGGCTTTTGGAGGCTGAGGGGAGCCGTGTTTGACTGACGCCCATGCCTGCCGCCGGAACGAGCACGAAGAGCGACGAACGACGTCGGGCCATCGTGGCCGCCGCGGTCGACTGCTTCGCGCAAAAGGGTTTTTACGGTACGACGACGCACGAGATCGCAGAGTGGGTCGGCGTCTCTCAGCCGTATCTCTATCGCCTGTACCCGAACAAGGAAGCGCTGTTCGCGGCGGTGGTCGACCACGTGTCTGTCGTCATGACCGACACGCTGGTCGCTCACTCGCCGGCGTCGGGTGGGGCCGGGCCGGCGCCCGAGGAGGCGTTGGACGCGGCGCGGGGCGCCTACGCCGCGCTCGTCGCGGACCGGAACATCCTGCGTTTCCTCATGCACGCGAACTGCGCCGTCGGCGAGCCGCTGGTGGAGCAGGCCGTGCGCCGGTGCTACGCCAAGCAGGTTGACACCGTTCGGCAGTTGCTGGGCGACGACGAGGCCGTGCGGCGCTGGTTCGGCGCCGGAATGCTCGACAACGTGGTCGCCGTGCTGGGTCTGGCCGACATCGATGAGCCGTGGGCGCACGTCCTCACCGCTCGTTGACCCGACACTGGCAGTTCGGCGACGATGGCCCCGAGTTCCGGCCCCTATCGACCGCGATACCCGGCCCACCGACCGGTCCACCAGTCACGGAACGTCACAGATGACCGGTTCGGACAGCTTCTGAGACCTTAAGACTCCTCGATCTTGTTGAGTAGACGCATGAGCAGGTCTGCCAGTAGGAGAACCTCGGCTGCTTCGGTTGGGTCGGTGTAGTCGACCCGTCGGTGGCTCGGCGGGTTCTTGAACAGGCCGATGGCGCCCTTGAATAGCTCCATCGTGCCGACTGCCTCACCCCCATCGGCCGTGGTGTCGACCAGTGGCCCCGCTTCCTGATCTCCCTTGCCGGGTCGGAACGCCTGCTGCATGAGGGCCGTGCCCGTGAGGGAGTTCGGGAGGCCGGCCATCGTCCGGACGCGAAGTTCGACCTCCTTCATCGCCAACAGCGCGGCGGCCTCGAAGTCGCCCCGCAGGAACTGTGGTCGTGCCTTCGCCTCCGGCACGGGAACGAGTTCGATGTCGAGCCGTTAATGTCCGCAGGGTCGGGGCCGTCCCTGGAGGGAAGTGCCCCATCCTGTGCAGGATGTCCCAGACACCCAGGGCCGCGAACCGGGTGTTGTCCTTGTTCGCGCCGTGGGCGAGGCCCAGACGCTTGTTCTCCAGCGAGTAGTGCAGCAGGGCCGAGGGGGTCAGGTGCTCCAGGGCGATGCCCTGCGTGGTCAGAGCGCAGGCCAGATCGAACTTCGCCCGGAGCCGATGGCGTGCCGTCAGGTGAGGGTTCACCGAGCCCGGCTTCGGAGCGTTCGCCTTCCAGCGGCGGCGCTGCGGATTCTGAGCCACCCGGAGCCATCCCACCAGCGCAGAATCTTCCGCCTCCGTCGCCCGGTCCCACGGGACGCCGAGGAACCACAACAACCGGAACCAGCGCTGGAGATCGTACGCGTAACTCCTGACAGTCAACGGCCGGTTGTCGTCCAGGGTCAGACCCCGGAGGTACGGAACGATGGGGGCGACGACGGTTCCGTCACCGTCCAGAACGGCGTACAGCGGTATGGATTCCAGTTATACGACCGAGCCGACACGGGGCACATCGGCCCGCCCCTCGATCAGCTGGCGGTGCAGGTCTTGCAACACACACTTCCTTGCAGGCGTAGATCATCTCGCTCCATGATCAGAGACGATGGTGCAGTTAACACACCAGATCGCCGGGCCGGCCACCACTCCGCTGATCGGCGTGTATGACATGTGCTCGGCGTCGATCGCGGCCGAGCACTACGACGGGATGTTCGTCTCCGGCTTCGGCTTCGCGGCCTCCTACTACGGGCTGCCGGACATCGGCTTCATCGCCTGGCCGGACATGGTGGCGTTCGTCCAGCGGCTGCGGGGCGCCTTCCCGCGGCACCACCTGCTGGTGGACATCGACGACGGATACGTCGACCCCGAAGTCGCCTGCCATGTCGTCGAGGGACTGGAGCGGATCGGGGCGTCGGGAGTGATCCTGGAGGACCAGAAGCGCCCGCGCCGGTGCGGGCACGCCGACGGCAAACAGGTGCTGCCGCTGTCCGAGGAGGCCCTGGTCGCGGCGCACCAGCACGAGGAGGACCACGGCTGACCCGCCGAGCGGCCTGACGACAGGACGCCGAGTTCCTCCCGCCGGACCAGCGACACGTCAACGGCCCGCAGAACCGGGGCCTGATGGAGCCGGCCCGGGGGAGGGCGGGGCGGAGCTGTCGGCTCCGGCGGGGTAGCCCATGCGATGGGCGGCCGCTTCACGCTGTAGGGTCACGACACTCTTACCCACGGCTGCTCCCGCCGCCGCCCCCCGGCCGCTGAGCTGGCGGAGGAGGTCCGTTCGGCACCGTGTGAACGCAGGATCATGCGAGCGGTGGCGGCCATATCTGACGCAGGAACAGATGGTGTCCATGGCGTATGAGTTGTGGCTGCGCCAGATGACCCGCTCCGCCGCGGAGGCCGACCGCTTCACCCGCGAATACGGCGTCGTGCACAGCCCGGCCCGGGCCTGGGACAAGAGACCTCCAGCCGACGGCGGCCGGATCGGCCACGCAGCGGACCGAGGGAGGGGGAGGGGCGGCGGGCGAGCTGGCCGGGACGACGCACGCGAGCTGTTCTTCCGACGGCGCACCCCGTCTCGCACCGCGGCGACGGAAGCCGAACGTGCGGCGAACAGAATTCGGCGTTCAGCTACCTACCACCACGCGGCCACGGCCGCTGAGGACTGTGCCTTGCGAACCCAACGTTCCTCATCTGGAGGGCACTGAGAGGTCGTCAAGTCTGCAGGGCAAGGCTTCGTCCCGCAGCGGAAGCGGTGGGTGGTCGAGCAGGTCAACGGCACCCTGATGCTGCACCGGCGCCTGGCCCGCGAGTACGACCACCGGCCCGAGAACTCCGCCTCACGCGTCTACTGGGCCTCCACCGCGAACATGTCCCGTCGCCTCACCACACCCGTCCCGGCCTGGCGCGACACCCTCCGGGCGGCCGCGTGAACATCACTGAGTTCCTGACCGATCTCCAGGCCCGCCACGACGAAGCCGTTGTCCATGCTGATGAACTCCGCAGTCAGACAGAGGACTTGACCGGAGCACTCGCCGAGACCGAAGCACTCTCACGGAGTTGGCCACCGCCCGGAAGGTCATCGCCGAACTCGCGCCGACCGACGAGGAGGCGAGCTCGATCCGCCCGAGCCGACCACTGCGTACCAGGCCATCATGAACGCCTTCAACCAGCACCCCGACCAGGCATTCCGGGTCCGTGAACTACACGAACTTCTCGGCATGCCCACCGACAATCCGGCCATGAACGTCACCCGCAGCCGCCTCGGACGCCTCACCCGTCAAGGCTTCCTCACTCAACCCGGACGAGGCCGCTACCAGAAACGGACTTGACGTCCTCTGAGGGTGCATCAGCCCGCGACAGTTGCTGTCCGCACTTGCCGGAGGCCCTTCCACATGCGGGGCGGTGCTCCCGCGGATTCACGGAATTTCACCTCCGCCCGTGTCGGCCGCGAGCCCGCGCCCTCAGGGTCCGGTGTCATCCCCACGTATGACACGGCGTCGCGCGGTCCGACCGAAGTTGCCCATCGGAACGGGAACTGCGGCTGACTTCACGGCCCGCTTACGCCGGGACGATGGAACGGTCCCCAGAAAGCAGTACCCGTACGGACAAGCGAGCGTCGTGAGCGTCGCCGGATTCAGTACGGCGGTGGCCGGCCTCGGTGCCGTGGAACAACCGATAGCGAGAGGAAGTACCCGAAGATGGCCAAGCTGCAGAGCCTGGACCCGATTACGCCGATGTTCGCGCAGTTCAAGGAGAAGACCGGGCCCATCGTCCTGGCCAACACCTTCTTCGTTCCGAAGGAGAGGACTGAGGCGTTCCTGCCCCTCTTCCGGAGGCAGGCGGAGTTCATGAAGGCTCAGCCGGGATTCGTCTCCCTGCAGATGCACAAGGGAACGGCGGGCAGTCAACTTCTGATGAACGTCGCGGTCTGGGAGTCGACCGAGGCTCTCGCCACGGCGTTCGGCAGCCCGGAGTTCCAGCGCATGGCTGCCGAGTTCCCCGACGACATCGTGTCGTACCCGCACATCTTCGAGCAGGTCGACGTATGACACAGCAACTGTAGAGGCGTGACCGCGCTCGGCAGCGACTCCGCCCTGCACGGCACCGTCCCCTTCCGTGGCCGACGGGTTCCTCGCCCCCGCTCTCGTCCACCGCGGCAGTTCACGTCCGCCGAGTTCGAGGTGGAGGCCAAGGTCCTCGCCCGCGACGGCGAAGTCCGCCCGCTGCCGTGAGGGGCGAGCCGATGGCGAGATGCCCTGGGGCGGGGCCTCACCCCGAGAAGGTGTTCCGCATCCGTGGATCTGCACGAGTACCTCGGCTGCCCGCCGACGAGCCCCTCGACCAACGTCACCCGCTCACGCCTGGGACGACCCGTCCACCATGGGCTCCTCGAACAACCAGCACGCGGAATATCGGAAACGGACTTAACGCTTCCTAATGTTGTCGTCAAGCGGCTGTGATCGCTGGGGGTGCGACCTCGTAGCACCGTCGGTCACGGACCAGGGCCCAGATGACGTTGACGCGTCGACGGGCGAGGGCGAGCACGGCTTGGACGTGTTTTGCCCTCGGCCCGTTTGCGTTCGTAGAACTTCCGCGAGTTCGAGTCGCAGCGGACGCTGACGAGTGCGGAGGTGTAGAAGACGCGCTGAAGCCTTCGGTGGTAGTTGCTCGGGCGGTGGAGGTTGCCGCTGGCTCGGCCAACCCGATCAAGAACGTAGAGCCCTCTGAGCACAGCAGGGCACCAGAACCGGCTGGACAGACGCGCACTGCTGCAGGCCGCGCTCGCCGTACCCGCGGTCGGCGTGGTGGCGACCGCACTTGAGGCGACCCCGGCACACGCCGGCCCGGCAGCCCACAGCGGCGGCCGGTCCCACTTCGACACCAAGAGCCCACGCTTCGCGTTGGCCGTCCTGCCCGACACGCAATACCTCTTCGACGCCGACAGCTCCGACCCCGGCACCCCTGCGGGCCACGTTCCGCTCCCTCGCCGCCGAGCGCTGACCAGTGCTCGTGGGCGCCATGGGGTGGGTCTGAGTACGGGTACTCATGACACCGCGCGCCTGCCGGGGCGACTGTCGCTGGGTGAGTGCAGATACCGAACGTACTGGCCGGGGCGTGGCCGCGGCCTTGGCTGCTGTCGAGCTGGCAGCCCTTGCCCTGGTCTGGCTGTCCTGGGCTTCGTCCTACTGGTCGTGGGACCCGCAGAACTACGGCGCCCCGCCGGGCCCCTACCTGCAGAAGGCCGCGTTCGTGCCGGCCGCCGCCCTGGCCGCCGCTGTCGTGGCCGGAGTCCGCCGGATACGTGCGGTCGCCATCACCCAGCTCGTGATGTCCGTCGCCATCTGCGGGATCATGATCGGCGCGAAGGCTGCCGGTGAACGCGTCTACGAGTCCTCCTATCGGGACGCCTGTCACGCGGGCCTGGTCTGTGACGCCCCTGTGCCCGCTCGATGAGATGCTGCGGAACGCGGCATCACCCTGGCCGGGCGGTCAGCGTTCGGTGGCAGATGCCCAAGTCTGATCGGCACGGGACAGCTACGGTCGACGACTCACCACACCCTCAGCCTTGCAGCTCACAGAATCGGACCGGAGTACTAGGCTGACCGGCTGTGTCCGGCAACGACCACCAGTGGACCCGCAGCGGGCTCAGTCCGCGCCAGACGGTTCGCTGCCGAGTGACAGGGCATCGAGGACGTTTTGGCGTGGAGGTCTCTGTGATCGTTCCCGCCTTCGATGCTCTGGCCTTCATCGACTTCGTGAACCTCACCGATGGCCCGGAACACCCGCGGCCAGAGGATTTCCCTGCGGTCGGGTGTGAATTCGATGCGATCGTGCTCGACTTCATGCCCTGGGGTGAACTGCGGTTGGCAGCCCTCACCTCTCAAGGCCCTTGCCCACGAACCTAGTCCGGCCCGTTCGGTTCATCACCAGCCTTGGGGACCATCGGTACAGCGGTTGTCGGTGAGAGCGACCAGGGCCGTGGGCGGATGCCGTCGCCGTGAGCGGACCGGGGGTTGAGGGATCGGAACGAAAACCGGCGCTGAGCATCCATCGGTCCTGATGGGCAACTGCTGGAGCATCGGCGGCCGGACGGCCGTGACGTCTTCCTCTGCGGCAAGGGAGGGACCGTGCCACCGTCGTCGACCTGCCCGCCGGAAAGGCGCTCACCGTCCGTGCGGCCGGGGACGCCGTCCTCGGCTCGCTCGCCTTGGCGGTCGACACGGAGGAGACCGACCGGGACGGCTGTCTATCCGTGGTCCGGACTTGGTCGGGCGGTGTCGTTCGAGGTTGTTTCGGTTTTGGTGTGGAGGACTTCGCGGACCTGCTCCGCGGCGCGGAGGATGCTTTCGCTGATGAAGTCGCTGAAGCGGGCGATGTTCTCCAGGCGGGCGGCGGCCGGGGTGTGGGGGCCGAGGATGGCGACGCCCTGCCGTGCAGTCTGGGCGACCTGGGCGATGCCGCGGGCGCTGGCGATCGTCGACTGGTACCAGATGTCGTCGTCGACGACGTAGCGCTCGCGGCGGCGTTCGTCACGTTCGCGGCGGACGAGGCCCAGGCTTTCGAGGGCCGCGATCGCTTTGGAGACGGAGGCGGGGCTGACCTGGAGGCGCTGGACGAGTTCGGACGCGGTGAGGCTGCCCGCGTCGGTGGTGAACAGGCAGGTCAGCACCCGGGATGTCATCTTGGGCAGGCCCTGTTGCATGAAAAGGGTGGTGAACGTCTCCTCGTACTCGGCCACGGCCTCGGCGTCGCGTCCGTGCGGCAGGGGAACCGACTCCGGCCCTCGGGAGGAGGCGGGCCTGCGCCGGTGGGCGCGGCGTTCGGTGGCGCGGTGGGCCAGGTCGGCGCGGTAGGCGGTGGGGCCGCCGTTGCGCATCACCTCACGCGTGATCGTCGAGGTCGGACGGTCGAGGCGTCGGGCGATCTCCGCGTAGGCGAGGCCGTCGGCCAGCCCCAGCGCGATCTGCTGACGCTCCTGCTGGGTGAGTCTGCCTCCCGGCATCGCGATCTCCTTTCGTGCCTTCTTGATGCCGCCAGCGTAGCGTTCACCCACATCCAATGCAACGACCAGAGCGCCTGTCATTGCGTTAGATTCATATCCGTTGCAACGAAAAATGGACTTCTACCTGCGACGATGCAAGCTAGACGCAACGAACTAGTTGCTCAAAACACGAACGCAACGTAGCTTTTCCGGTGTCGGAAACAACGAGTGAGCACGGGAGAGCATGATGCAGAAGTTCGACACCCCCGCCCCGATCTCCGCCGTCCTGGACATCCCCGCCGGACGTGTCCAGTTCATCGCTGCGGACCGCGCCGACACCACTGTCGAGGTCCTGCCCGCCGACCCCTCCAAGAGCCGCGACACCAAGACCGCTGAGCGGACCACCGTCGCCTACGCCGACGGCGTCCTGCGGATCACGGCCTCGACCCCCGACAGCCGGCTTCTCGGCCCCTCCGGATCTCTGGAGGTCACCGTCCAACTGCCCGCCGGCTCCCGCATCGAGGCCAAGACCGCCAGTGCCGAGCTCCGCGGCGTCGGACGCCTCGGCGACGTCGCCTTCGAAGGCGCGTACCGCCAGATCAAGATCGACGAGGCCTCGAGCGTCCGCCTCACCGCGATCGACGGCGACGTCGAGATCGGCCGGCTGGGCGGCTCCGCGGAGATCAGCACCGCAAGGGGCGACATCCGGATCACCGAGGCCCTGCGCGGCACGGTCGTGCTCCGCACCCAGTCCGGCGACATTTCGGTCGGCGCCGCCGCCGGCGTCTCGGCCGCCCTGGACGCCGGCACCGGTCACGGCCGGGTCAGCAACGCCCTCAAGAACGATGGCACCGCCGAACTCGACATCCGCGCCACCACCTCCCGCGGCGACATCACCGCCCGCAGCCTCTGAAGGAACAGAGCAAGGAACACAGCAAGGAACACAGCAAGGAACAGAGCAAGGAACAGAGCAAGGAGCAGGACCAGGACCGTCCGGCCGCGCCCACCGCGATCGACATCCTGTCGGTCGTCGCCGAGGACGCGGCCGGTCCGTCCTGAGTGGCCCGCGATCCACGTCCAGGGCCTGGAGAAGGCACACAAGACGCTCTCACGCGACCAGGGGGAACACATGACGAAGAACAGCACTTCCTCGACCAGTTCGAAGTGGACCGGCATGGTGCCGGTCGACGATACGGCCCTGGCCGTCACCGACACCGGCGGTCCCGGGATCCCTGTGGTCTACCTCAATGGCCAGTTCGCCACTCAGGGGTACTGGCGGCGCGTCATCGACGAACTGGGGCCGGGGTGGCGGCACATCACCTACGACGAGCGGGCCCGCGGCAGATCGAAGCGTTCGGCGGACTACTCCTTCGAGGCAGCCGTCCGGGACGTCGATGCCGTTCTCGCGGCCAGGAGTGTGGACCGGGCGCTGGTGGTGGGCTGGTCCTACGGGGCGGCCGTCGGGGCACACTGGGCCGGCCTGAATCCGGAGCGCGCCCTGGGCGCGGTCCTGGTCGACGGCGCGTTCCCCTACGACTGGCTCGACGAGGCCATGGAGCAGCGGATCCGGAAGCTGTTCAGGCGCATGAGCTGGTTCCTGCCGCTGCTGCGACCGACGGGCCTGGCCCCGCGGATGACCGCCGAACAGCAGGCGGACAGCAACATCGAGCTCGGCAGGCTCTCCCGCGAGCGCGAGCTGGGCCCCGTGCTGGACAGCATCACCGTCCCGGTGCGGTATGTGATCGCTTCGGGAACGTCCTTCGGAAGCCGCGGTGATGAACAGGAACGGATACGCACCAGCCTCGACGCGGTCACCGCCCACAACCCGAACATCCAGATCGCCGCGAAGGTCGCCAGCAACCACGGTGCGATCCTCAAGAAGGACTTCCCGGCCATCGCCGAGGCCGTACGCGAGGCCGCCACCCCCGACCGCACGGGGCACTGAAGACACGACCGGCGGACTGACGACAACGACACATCCTCGCCACCACCCTCATCACCGTCCAGCTCGACCGCGTCCGGGCCGCGCAGCGGCCGCCATCCTTCGCGCGGGGCGGACGAGGTGAAGCTTTGACCTGCTCTCCCTGCTGAAGCAGGGAGATTCTTCGCCCCCTTTGTCGTGGAGGGCGACCCGGACACCGATCGGGTGCTCTCCTCAGACGACCGGCTCGCCGACGCCCAGCATGTTCCCCGCGCTGTCACGGAACCAGGCGCCGCGTTCACCCCGTGCGCCCTTGCTCGGGTAGTTCCCGTCGATCTCCGCGATCCCCTCCCTCGTCCGGAACCCGGGCACGTCGACCTCCTCGAACACCACGCCGCGCCGCTTGAGCTCCGACACGACTGTCTCGATGCCGTCGACCTCGAAGGCCATCTGCGTGAAGGTGCCGGGCGAGGCTCCCGTCGACTGGAACAGGACGAAGTCCGCGCCTTCGCACCGGTACAGCAGCCCGCCGGGCCGCTCATCGACGGGCTCCAGACCGAGCTGCTCGGAGTAGAAGCGCCATGAAGTTCCGTCCGGCCGTGATCGCGGCCGCCGCCTCCGTCGCCCTGCTCGCCGGCTCGCCCGCAGCCCGGACGGCGGAGGACCCTGGGTCCCTGCCCAACTGCACCGACGTGTCGACCGCCTACGGCGACTACGAGCAAGACGAGGTGACGGTCTCGGTCGACGTGGCAGCCACCGTGCTGATGGCGGGCGGCGACTGGCAGCCGGCCCGGGGCTCCGTGACGAACGTCGGCAAGCGGGACCTGCCGGCGGTCGTGGCGAGTGCCTACCCCTGGCTCCAGACCGAGGACCCGGAGCTGGCCGACATGAGCGACTTCGTGAAGGTGGAGGCACGGACCGCGGACGGCGGGTGGCAGCCGCTGGACGGCTCCGGCAGGATCGACGCGCCTCCGTTGAAGCCCGGCGAGACGAGGACGTACGAGCTGCGCGTGCGCGTCGTCAAGGACGTGCCGAAGACGCTCGGGGGCTCCGAGTTCGCCTTCACGGGCGCCTTCGCGGACGTCTACCGCTTCCCGGACACCGGCAAGGAAGTCGCCTGCGCGGGCGTAGCCACGGCAACGACACCTTCCGGATCCAGCGGACAGCCACCAGCCCGACCCCGGAGCCCACCACCGCGAAGCCGACGCCGAGCGCCACCACGCCGGCCTCGACGCCTTCACCGACGGACTTGGCAACGGCCGCCCCGACGTCGCCGCCCGCCACCACGTCCGCTCCGCCCGCCGCGCCGTCGGACACCGACGGGGAGATGGCCGAGACCGGCACCTCGAACGCCACCGTCCCCCTCGCCGCGGCCGCCGGGGCCCTCGCCGTGCTCGGCGTCGGAGCGGTGCTGTTCGCCCGCCGCCGCAGGGGCTGACCAGCGCGGCCCGGTGGCCATCGGCGTCTGCGAGGATCGGAGCATGCCATTCGAGTTCGTCACGGCCGATGCCGGCGACCTCCACCGGGTCCTGGGCGACCACGCCCGCTTGCTGGGGCCCCTATGCAGTTCGTCAAGGGAAATCGGTCTGCGGCGGGGCGGGGTGCCGGGCGGCGTCTGCTCCCTGCGCTCAGTGGAACTCAAAGAGGAAGAGACCCGCGCCCACGCCGCCCTGCCGCCCCTGCAACGCGCGTTCCTCGCCTGGCACTTGGACGGATTCGCGACCAGCGAGATCAGCGATGCCCCCGACATGACCCACGAAGCCGTACGGCAGAACCTGAGCCGCGGCCGCGGCCGGCTCAAGACGATCCTGCCCAGCGTGAACGACGGAGGCGGGCGATGACCCGCTTCGACAGCGACGCCGAACTCGATGCCCTGCTGCGGTCCGCAGACGAGGCTGTGCTGACCGCCGTGGAGGACGGCCTGGACCTCGACGCAGGACGCGCGGTCCTGTTCGCCCAGGTGACGGTCCGCGACCGCGGAGACCGCCAGCCCCCGGCTGGAAGATCGGCCCGGACTGGAGCGTCACCGATTTTCGCCGGCATCCTGGTCGAAGCGGCCCTCCAGCGAGAGATGCACGCGAACGGATCGGTACGGCACCGCACCAGCGTGAACGACGTCACCGGCCGGGTCACCCAGATCCTGGACCTGCTGGACCGGATCTCCTATGACCTCGACCTGCTCCGGCAATGGCTGGACTGCATGTCGGAAGGACGTCCGCTGGGGCCGGGGCATGTCGAGAACGCCGCCACACTGCTCGCCGCGTTGGTCGTGGGGGGCCGGGAACGGAACATGAGTCAGGAGACGGTCCTTGGCCTCGTCGCACAGGCCAAGACGGTACTGCGGACGCTCTGGACCGACGTCCGTCCCCACATCGAGGGCGAGGAAGACCGGAGTTGAGCCGCGGGCCGGCTCCTCAACCTGGAACTCGCACTGAGTGCGTGTTTCTGAACCCCGGTCGCAGTTGATCAGCGATGGGTTAGCGTCAGGTCCGCCGGGTCGTGATCGCGGCGGTGGTTGTTCCGGGGAGGGGACGAGTAGTGCAGACGGTGTTTGATGAGTCCGAGCGGCGGGCGTGGGCGGGGCAGGCCGATGCCTATGCTGCGAGTTTTGCCAAACTCTGTGCGTATCCGGTGCCTGGGCTCCTCGACGCTGCCGGTGCCAGGGAGGGTGTGCGGGTCCTCGATGTCGGGACGGGCACTGGCAGCGCCGCCGCAGTTGCATGTGAGCGGGGAGCGAAGGTGACGGCGGTGGATGCCGAACCCGGCATGGTCGCCCGGGCCGCGCTGGCGGCTCCGGAAGCTGACGTGCGGCTTGCCGCTCTGCCGCGCCTGCCGTTCGCCGACGACGAGTTCGATGCCGTGGTCGGCAACTTCGTTCTCAATCATGTCGGACGGCCTCGGGCAGCCCTGAGGGAGTTGCGACGGGTGACGCGGCCGGGCGGGCGGATCGCCGTCACCATCTGGGCGGTTCCCGACGCCGCCGGGCGGGCCCTGTTGGGTAGGGCTGTCCAGGCGGCAGGCGTCACCCGTCCAGCTCACCTGCCGGCTCTTGCTCCCGAAGACGACTTCCTCCGTACTGAACAGGGCTTCGCCGCGTTGCTCGGCGAGGCGGGTCTGACGGACGTCGTCTGCGACACCTTGACCTGGGACCACCAGACGACGCTTGAGGAGTGGTGGAGCGGACCGGCCGCCGGAGTGGCGACGATCGGCCAGATCGTGACGAGTCAGGCCCCGATGGTCATTGCCGAGATCAAAAACCACTTTGAGGCGTTGTGCGCGGAGTTTGCCGGTCCGGGCGGTGTACTCGTGTTGCCTCATGCAGCCCTGATGGCGCATGGTCAGGCTTGACGTTGCCCTGCCCAAGTGGATGGGCTGAGGCTTCTTTCGTCCAGCTGACCTTCGCCGGCCAGCCGTCGACAGCGGGCGGTTTCCTCGGCCGGCTGGGGGTGGCGCCTTTCCGCGCGAGACGGCGGGTCATGAGGGTGATGGCCGCCCAGGTGATTAAGGTTTCGGAGTGTTGGATGAGCCGTTCGTAGTCCCTCGCGTGGCGGCGGGCGTGCATCATCCAGGCGAGCGACCTCGACGACCCAGCGGCGGGGCAGCACGACGAAGCCGGAGGCGTCCTTGGGACGGCTGACCGGCTTGATCGTGAGGTTGAGGTGCTGTTTCGCCCAGTCGACGAGCTTCCCGGCGTAAGCGGAGTCGGCCCACACGATCGTGATCTCGGGGTGCATCAGGGGCAGACGGAACAGCACCTCCTTTGCCGCGGCGGCGTCATGCAGGTCGGCGGGGGTGACCATGACCATGAGGGGCAGGCCGCGGGTGTCGACGACCAGGTGGCGCTTTCGGCCGTTGATTTTCTTGCCGCATCAAGGCCGGGGCCAACTCGCGCCGCTGGACGATGCCAACGTCATCCCACTGCCACCAGCCCGGATCGAACGCCGGCAAGCCGTCGTCGGACTGATCAATGAGTACCACCGAGCCAGCTGATCGTCCGGCAAAGCCACAGCTCACAGGCTGTGAAGCCAATCTGAAGCGGTACGGGCCATGCATACCGAGTCGGCCTGGGTGTACAAGTGCGTCTTCGTCGAAGAGCTGGCCCGGCAGGGACGGTTCGCCCCCACCACCGACCAGCCGGCAGCTCGTCTCGCATCGGACGGCTGGGACGGGGACCGCATCGCGGCTGCCCTGCTCGACCCGGCCCCAGAACCAGCGCAGGATCCCGCCGGTGCGGTGGGCATGCTGGCCATCCGGATCATGGTTCCTGCGGACCTCACGGATGTACCGGTCCGAAAGATCGTGGAGCTGCGCAGCCGGCACCGATCGGAGTTCGAGGCCTTCAGCGCGGCGATTACTGAAACGGTCGCGAGCCTCCGGGCCGAGCTGGCCGAGGTGATCCTGCCCGAGGCTCGCGACGGCTACGTCTAGATGGAGGTGGACCGCCGCTTCGCTCTTCCGCTGGAAGACCTCCGCAGAGCTTTGAAGGGGCTGGGCGTCGAGACTGCGTTCAGTGCGGCGAACCTCAAGTTCGAACTCCCCGCCGCCGCTGGCACTGTCGCTGGTGGCGTTCTTGCCGGTGAGCCCGTGATCGGCGCGGCCCTCGGCGCAGCGTTCGCCGTCATTGGCCTGCGGCGCGCTGCCAACCAACAGCGCCAGGCCCTCCTTGCCGCGTCCCCGGCCGCCTATCTGCTGTCCGTCGAACGTGGCCTTGAACCCCCGTCGCTCCTGCGCCGGCTCACCGGTGGTCGGCGTCGCGCATAACGGCTTCAGTGCCTGTTCCTGATGCGGCCATGCCATGACGGTATTGGTGGATCCTGGGTTCGTTGCGCGCGCCCGTCAGCCGTGCTTGGCTCGCCCGATGAACTTTCTGTTGACGGCGAGTGGCCTGCGCAACGAGACGCTGCGGGATGCGCTGCGGGACATGCTGGGTAAGCCGTTCGGATCGGCGAACGTCGTGTTCGTTCCCACGGCGTCCGTCGCCGAGCCCGGGGACCATGGGTGGGTCGTCGCGGACATGAACCGGCTGCACGGCCTCGGCTGGCGGGAGTTCGACGTCCTGGAGCTGAACGGCCTGCTCCGGCAGATGGTGCTCGACCGGCTGCTCCACGCCGACGTCATCTATGTCGAGGGCGGCAGCCACTACCACCTCGCGCGCAGCATCACCGGCAACGGCCTGGCCGACGGCTTCCTGGAGGCGCTGGAGAACCGGGTCTATGTGGGGGTCAGCGCCGGATCAATGATCTTCAGCCGTAATCTCACCGGACACTCCGCCGACGTCATCGGGGACACCACGGACCTCCACGTGCTCGGCGCGACGACCGTGGAGCCGCCGTTCGGCCTCTTCGACTGGTATCTCAAGCCCCACCTGTACTCGCCGGATTTCCCCGAGCGGGACGACGCCTGGGCTGATCGCATCGCTGCGCGGGCGGACTTCCCGATCTACTTCATCGACGACGAGACGGCCGTTCGCGTCAGGGACGGCAAGGTGGATGTCATTTCCGAAGGCCGGTGGCGGTTCCATCCGTGACTCAACGCGTGGTGGGGAGCCCCGGACGGGGCAGTGCCGTGCCCAGGGGCGATGACGTCGGCGAGGACGCGGTGACGCTGTCCGCCGCCGTCGCCGTGTACGACTTCGCCCCCGCGGCGGAGACGGTGCTGCGCCCGCTGGTCGACGGCCGCACCGTGGACCTGGCCGCGCTCGCCGACGCGGCCGGCCTCGTCCTGGAGGACGTCGTCGTCTCTCCGGCGCGTGGATCGACACCGCCTGCGGGTGCCGATTATTACGTCCGAGCTGGTCAGGCCGCGTGTGCGTACTCGTGGAAGAGGCCGCCGAGTCGGTTGCGTCGACGGATGTCGAGGTGGTCGAGCCGGTCCGGTTCGGTGATCGGTTCGCGGAGCGGCCGAAGGGGAGCTGCGCTGTGCAGGGTGCGGTGAGGCCGATGCTGGTTGTAGATCGACTCGAACTCGCCGAGCGCGTGGAGCAGGTGGGCCTGGTTCAAGATCAAGGTGCGGTCGAGGAGCTCGTGCCGGCAGGTCTGCACCCAGCGCTCCATGATCGAGTTCATGCGGGGAACGCGGATGCCGGTGGTGACGATCTCGATGCCCTCGGCCTCAAAGACGGCATCGAACGCGCCGGTGAACTTGCTGTCGCGGTCCCTGATCAGGTATCGGACGGTGGCGCCGGCATCCTGGAGGTCCATGACCACGTTCCTTGCGGTCTGGGTGACCCAGTCCGCAGTGGGGTGGGCGGTCGCGCCGAGGATGCGGATGGGGCGGTTTGCGTGCTCGATGACGGCGAAGACGTACAGCGTCGCACCGTTGAGGGTGGTGGCGGTGAAGAAGTCGCAGGCCAGGATCGCGTGGGCCTGGCCGCGCAGGAATGCGGCCCAGGTCTGACGGTTGCGTTCGGGCGCTGGCTCGATCCGGTGCGCCCGCAGGATCTCCCAGACCGTGGATGGTGCGACCTTGATGCCGAGCACGGCGAGTTCGCCGTGGATGCGCCGATACCCCCAGGAGCTGTTCTCGCGGGCCAAGCGCAGGACAAGGGCCTGGATGGAGCGACGGGCTGGCGGCCTGCCGGACCGCTTGCGACGAGAGGCTTCGGCGTGACGACGGCGCGTGAGGTCACGGTGCCACCGCAGGACCGTGTCCGGGGAGACGATCAGGTGCAGCTGCCGCAGTTTGGGTCTGGGGAGCTGGTGGAGAAGCGCGGCCAGGAAAGCGCGGTCCGCCGGGGTGACGCGCGGCCTGTTGATCTGCCTCTGCAGGACAGCCAACTGGTGGCGCAGCGTCGATATCTCGATGTCCCTGTCCGCAGCGCTCATCGGCAGCAGCCGTATGAAGGCGAACACGCTTGACACGGTGAGGTAGGGCAGTCGCAACAGCACGATCCACCAGCCTGACACGACCCATCCGACGATCACTGACCGTTCGTGAGGATCTGCAGGTCACAGATCATGGATGGGGTTTTCGGCACCCGCACGTTCTGGGAGTCCCGCCGGCCTGGGGTGGGATCCTGGACCGGCTCCACGCAGAGTCAGGCCAGGCCGCAGTCCGTGAAGCCCTGCTGACAGCAGAACCCTTCGACGCCCACCGGGCCCAGGAGATGTCCCTCCTGCCCAAGGTCGTCCCCAGGCACGACCTGGAGGCGGCCGTCACCCAGTGGGTCAAACCCGCCATCCGGCGAGACCCCGCAACCCTGAGCATCACCAAGGAGATGCTCAACGCCCGCGCCAGCGCGGCCCGGCTCTCCGTCGGCGCCCACTACGAACCAGCAATGGCCGACGGAACCTCCACCAGCGGCCTTGCTCCCACCTCAGACAGAAAAGGACATTAAATTACGAACCGCCCCCTTACGGCGTCATTAGGCGTATGACTCCCGCCGCAACCGGGATGTCAAGGGTCCCACCACGCCCATACGGTGAGGGTGACCTGCACAGATGCGGCGACGTCGGCGAGGCTCGCGCAGAAGATGACGCAGGAGTTGGCGCAACGGTTGGCGCAGGAGATGTTGCCGCCCGGGCCGGGCGCGGCGACCTGCTGGAGGGCAACCCCGCGCCCAGCGAGCTGGTGATGAGGCACCATTCAGCCGCCGGTCAGCAGCGTCTTCAGCTCGCCCGCGAGCGGCCCGTCTGCGAGCAGGCCGCGCGTCGGCCGCGCGATAACCGGTGGGCCGTGGTCCACGCCGGCGACCGTGTGCGCGTACGGCGCGATCCGGGCTGCGATCTGCTCTGCCCGGAATGTCCCCATGCTGCGCAGTAGCTTCTCGCCTTCCGCGATCGTCGTGACGCACGAGGGTTCCCGGCAGGGCGAATACCAGGGAACCCTCGTCTATCCCGATACAAGCCCTCCGCGGTCACCACACCGAGGCGACCGGCGACTCCACGTCGCCGTAATAGCCGTACTTGCCGTTGATAGTGGCCCAGAAGCCCACCCGCACCACGTACGCGCCGCCAGTGTCAGGGTTGTAGTTCTGACCGTCGTCGCTGATCCAGATGGCGTCGTTGGTGCCAGGCCCGTACCAGCCCATGCAGTGGTAGTCGTGCACATAGGACCAGCCACCGCGGCCGTCCGACTTCCACAACTGCGCGCACGGGAAGACGGCCGGGTGGTCGGGGCCGCTGCCAGGGTCGAGCGTGACAGCAATGCGGGCGTAGAAGCCACTCCCGTTGTTGCCCAACTGGTCCTCGATGCATGAGTCCAGGTGGATACCGTAGCCCTCGTAGGCGAAGCTGCCGTCTTGGGTGTGTTCGGAGCGGCAGCCCCAGTTGCTGGTCGCCGCCGAAGCGTTGCTCGTGCCTGCCACGACGCCGCCCAGCGCCAGCGTCCCCACCATGGCCGCGCGCGCTATCCGGCTGATCTTCTTCACAGAATCCCCCATTTCCCCAGGCCGCCTTGTGACAGCCGGTGACAATCTTCGGTGGTCGTCATTGCGTGCTGGTGCTGGTGCTGGTGCTGGTGCTGGTGCTGGTGCTGGTGCCGGTGCCGGTGCCGGTGCCGACCCCGATGCCAGTGAGCACCGTGGCGGCGACGAGGCCGGCGCGGGCTATGTGGCTCATCTTCAAGGTCCGTTTCCTCCCCGTCAGTCTCCGGCGCTGTGCCGGAGGTCTCTTCGTCTGTATGAGTCTGCGGATGTTGACACCCGCGCGACAATGTTCTCGGTCAGGTCCGGACGGATCCGGTTGCCCCGGCTGGGCAGCGGGTCTTACAGGGGGAACGGCATGACGGAGGCACAGCCACGCCCAGGAGCGTGTGAGCCGGCGGAAAGTGTGGCCGGCTACATTCACGACCTGCGGGCGCTGAAGGTGCGGGCGGGTCAGCCGTCCCTGCAGGAACTGCAGCGGCGCAGCGGCGTCGCGCGCAGCACTTTGTCCGACGCACTCAACCCGCGTCGCCGTGAACTCCCGCGGTTGGAGGTCTGCCTCGCCCTCGTCCGCGCCTGCGGCGTGACACCGGCGGAGGAGGCGCAATGGCGGGCGCGGTGGCAGCACATCGCTCAGGCCCGCGAGGCGTTGCGCGCTATGCCGTCGGCCGGCGTGCCCGACCTGGCTGTCCCTGCGGAGTCGGCCGTGCCGCAGCAACTGCCTGCAGCGATACGGCACTTCACCGGGCGCGCCCGCGAGCTCAAAGAGCTCGACGCGCTGCTGGGCGATCAGATGCCCGGTTGCGGCACGGTCGTGATCTCGGCGATCGCCGGCACCGCCGGGGTGGGCAAGACCTCGTTGGCCCTGCACTTCGCGCACCGCGTGGCCCACCGCTTCCCCGACGGCCAGCTCTTCGCTAACCTGCGCGGCTTCGACCCCGCTGCCGCCCCGGTCGACGCCGCCGGCGTGGCGCGCGGCTTCCTGGACGCCCTCGGCGTACCGGCCCCTCGCATCCCACCCGACTCGGAGGGACAACTCGCGCTCTACCGCAGCCGACTGGCCGGCACCCGTACCCTGATCGTTCTCGACAACGCCCGCGAGGCGGAGCAGGTGCGCCCGCTGCTGCCGGGCTCGGACCGCTGCCTGGTGCTCGTCACCAGCAGAAACCGGCTCTCCGGCCTGATCGCCCTGGACGGCGCCGTTCCGCTCCCCCTTGACGTGCTCTCCCGTGAGGAGGCGGGCGAGTTGCTCTGCCGTCGGCTTGGCCCCGAGCCCGTCCTGGGCCATCCGGACGCGGCCGACGAGCTGATCGAGCTGTGCGCCCGGCTGCCGCTGGCCCTGAACATCGCTGCCGCACGCGCCGGCGACCACCCCGGCATCCCGTTGAGCGTCTGGGCGGACGAGCTGCGCGACACCCGCGCCCGTCTGGACCTGCTCGCGGCCGGCGACGGCTACGCCGATGTCCGGGCCGTGCTCTCCTGGTCCTACCGCGCCCTGGCCCCGGAGGCCGCCCGGCTGTTCCGGCTGCTCGGTCTGCACCCCGGGCCGGATATCAGTGCCGCCGCGGCGGCTAGCCTCGCGGGTCTGCCGCTGCCCCGGACCCGCACCCTCCTGGACGACCTCCACCGCGCCCATCTGGTCACCAGGCAGGGCCGTGAGCGGTACAGCTTCCACGACCTGCTGCGCGCGTACGCCATCGAGCAGGTCGACGCGCACGACTCCACCGGCGTGCAGACGGAGTCGACGCTGCGGATGCTCGACCACTATCTCCACACCGCGTACCGGGCGGGTTCCCTCGCCTACGCGGACGAAGCCTCCTGGCCGCCTTTGGACCTCGCGGAACGGGCCGTCGGGGTGACGCCCGAGGTCCTGACCGACCGTCAGCAGGCCCTGAGGTGGTACCGGGACGAGCAGACGGTGCTCGACCAGACCGTCGCCCGGGCCCGGCAGGAGGGGTTCGACGATCACGCCTGGCAGCTCGCCGGAACGCAGGTCTCCTACCTGCTCAAGTCGGGACTGTGGCAGCAGTGGCAGCAGGTCAGCGAATTAGCGCTGGCCGCCGCCGAGCGAACCGGGGAACTCGACCGGCAGGCGCATGCCCACCGCTGGCTCGGCCAGGTACACCGCTCCCAGGGCCGCCAGCCCGAAGCCCATATCGAACTGCGGCGCGCCTTCGACCTCTTCGGCCAGGTCGGCGCCCGCACGCGCCAGGGCAGGACCCAGATTGACATCGCCATCGCCTACGGCGAGGAACACGCCTACGCCGAGGCCATCGCCGAGGCACGCTTGGCGCTGGAGCTGTTCGAGGCTGTCGACGACCCCTCCGGACAAGCCACCGCCCTCAACAGCATCGGCTGGTACCTCACCCTCCGCGGTGAACCCCGGAAAGCGCTCCCGTACTGTCGCCGGGCGCTGGAACTGTCCCGCGCCTGCGGAAACCTGCCCGCCCAGTCGTCCACCCTGGACAGCATCGGCTTCATCCACCATCACCTGGGCGAGTACCACGAGGCGCTCCCCCCGTACCTCGAGTCCCTACACCTGCGTCAGGCGATCGGCGACTACTTCCTCCAGGCCGAGATCCACACCCACATCGGCGACACCTATCTCGCGCTCGGCGACACCCTCGCAGCCCGCCGCTCCTGGAGGGCAAGCCTCGACATCCTGGACGACCTTCAGCACCGCGACGCCGACGCAGTCCGCGCCCGCCTGGACAGGCACCAGGACAAGAGCAGCTGACGAGTTGTACGGACTTCGGCGTAACTTCCCTTTGCAGGAGGTGCATTTGAAGAATAATGTGATGCCCTCGGCGGACGCCGCGGGCCAGCCGATGGTGGCTGCCGATCCCTCCGTGGCGGTGCCGGACGAGGGCTTGATCGGTCAGTTGGTCGAACCGGCGGGTGCCCGTTTGTGCAGCTGGGGCCCGGGCCAGGACCGGCTGCGTGCCACAACGACGCGACTCTCTCAAGGGTGCGGAAAGTACGATCACCGAGTGAAGCGTCCATTGTGTATCGCCGCAATGAGCAGTGTGCATCGTGAAAAGTGCAGGTCGGACGGGCTGCTGTGCATAGGCATAGGGATGCTCGGCCAGGTCCGGGGCGGTAGTCCAGCGACAAGATCGTCGGTCATCGGGCAACTTCCTTGTTCGTGAGGACCAGCAGGGCCCGCACCAGCGCGGTCGCCCACCTGGGATCCGTGCGGACCTTGCCCAGGACGCGCCAGTTCTTCAGGTGTGCGAAGCTGTGCTCGACCGGGGCACGCACCGCGGCCAGTGGCTTGTTGGACAGCTTCTGACCACGGGTGAGGGGCCGGTTCCGGGCGGCCTTGTAGCCCGGACGCCAACGAAGAGTCACCTGACGGGTACGAAGCTGACATTGAAGCGTTCCGCGCCCTTCGACCGACCCTCTATGACGTCATTCAGCCCTTCCTCACAGACGACGAGCTAAAGATCCGCGATGCCGCCCTAGCTGCTGTACTTCCGTTGCTTGCCTCACCAGAGCTCGCCCACGAAGCTGAAGGCCTGCGTGATGACGTGTGGGCTCTCGCCGCCGGCAGCGCCCCTTACCGGCAGCGCGCGATCGACACACTCGCCAGCTGGGGCGAGGACATCACGCCCTTCCAGCAGTACAGGCACACGCCCGCTGACATCCGCGCACACGCTGAAGGCTTTGCCGATGATCCGTCTTTCTGAAACCACCTTTAACTAGGGCCTGTGTGGTGTCGTGATCAATCTTGCCGATCCGGGTTCCTCGGGAAGGGGGATCCGGTAGGAAGGCGATTGTGACACGCAGGCAACTCACCGACGAGCAGTGGAAGTTGATCGAGCCGTTCCTGCCGATAGGCGAGTACGGGCCGTACCCGGAGCGGCTTCGGGAGCAGTTCGAGGGGGTGATTTGGCGGTTCCGCACGAGCAGCCAGTGGCGGGAGATGCCGCGTGAGTTCGGCCCGGTGCCTGTCAAGTCAAATGAAACGAATGTGATGCTATGAAATCTGTTGTTCGGTTTGGCGTCGTTTGGCGGGGTCGTTGATCCATGCCTGGCG
>NZ_JBEYFS010000029.1:0-68228 GCF_040634475.1 Streptomyces sp. NPDC007095 | reverse complement strand
TTGTTAACCGCCTTCGGGGTGATGGAGAAGTCACTGGCCTGCAGGGTCCCGTTCTGAGTGACCTGAACAGGCGCGAGGTTCAGGTTTCGGTGGACCCGAGGCGTACGCGGCGCCGGGCACCCATGTCGACGTCCGCGCGGCCATCGTCGCGTTCGCGGGCGGCCTGCTCGCCGAGGAACCGGTGTGGGGCCTGCTGCGCGATGCCGCAGGCGCCGAGCCGGTGCTCCGTACCGCGATCCTGCGCGTCACCCCGCTGGACCTGCCCGAGCCCCACCGCGAGCGGTACGCCGGGCTGGTCCGCGACGTGTCGTCCACCGACGACCCCGAGACCGCCACCCTCGCCTTCGACGCCCTGGCCCGCTGGGCGCCCTGGTCCCCCGAGTCGCCGACGGTCCTCGCCGACGCCGTCACCGATCTGACGGGACGCCTCAGCTGGCGCGCGGCGGCCAACGGCCTGGTGAGCGCGGCGGCGGGCTCACCGCGCGGCGGCCGGGGCCTTCAGCAGGCGCTGCGGGCACTGGCGGAGGCGGAGACGGCCGCCGCGGCGGAGGAGACCGGCCGTGCCGATGCCGACGAGCGGCGCGACCGACCGGCCAGGCGGCGCGTCGACCACCTCGTCGTGCGCCTCGCCCAGCAGGCCAGGACGGCCCCGGGGCCCATCCGGCCCGCGGCTCTCGCCGCCGGCGAGCTGCTCGCCGGGTACGACGCCTTCGTATCGCAGGCGGCCGCGATCACGGCGTTCCACCTGGACCTGGACGGGGAACCGGGGGACCTGCGGCGCCTGGCCGCCCTCACCGAGGGACGCCCGGCGCTCGCCGCACGGACGGCTCAGGAACTCGGGGAGCGACTGCGGCGGCAGGCGCACGAGGGGGATCCCGACGTCCTGCTGGACGTGGTGCGGCGGCTGGACGCGCACGGCGGTCACGGCGAGGGACTGCTCGCGGCGGCCGTCACCGGGGCGATCGGCGCCCGTACGGGCTGGGCCGCGCCCTGGCGGGAGCGGCTGAGAGCACTGCGCCGCCACCCGGTGGCCGACGTGCGGGACGCGGCGCTGGACCAGGTGACGGCGTACGAGTGAGGCGGCTTCGGCCGGAGAGGGTCAGCCGGCGGCGCGCGCGGCCATCCGCACCTTGCGGGCCGCGAGCTTCTCGTCGAACTTCGAGGCCTCCGCGTCCAGGCCGCCCATGAAGAAGCCGAGCTCCTCCTGGGCCTGCAGGCCCTCGGGGCCGAGGCCGTCCATCTCCAGGACCTTCAGGTGGCGCAGCACCGGCTGCAGCACGTCGTCGTGGTGGATGCGCATGTTGTAGACCTCGCCGATGGCCATCTGCGCGGCGGCGCGCTCGAAGCCGGGCATGCCGTGTCCGGGCATCCGGAAGTTGACGATGACGTCGCGGACGGCCTGCATGCTCAGGTCGGGGGCCAGCTCGAACGCGGCCTTGAGCAGGTTCCGGTAGAAGACCATGTGCAGGTTCTCGTCGGTCGCGATGCGCGCCAGCATGCGGTCGCAGACCGGGTCGCCCGACTGGTGACCGGTGTTGCGGTGCGAGACGCGGGTCGCGAGCTCCTGGAAGGCGACGTAGGCGACCGTGTGCAGCATCGAGTGGCGGTTGTCCGACTCGAAGCCCTCGTTCATGTGCGCCATACGGAACGCCTCGAGCTTGTCGGGGTCGACGGCGCGGGAAGCGAGCAGGTAGTCGCGCATCACGATGCCGTGCCGGCCCTCCTCCGCGGTCCAGCGGTGCACCCAGGTGCCCCAGGCGCCGTCACGGCCGAAGAGTGCGGCGATCTCGTGGTGGTAGCTCGGCAGGTTGTCCTCGGTGAGCAGGTTGACGACCAGCGCGATCCGGCCGATCTCCGTGACCTTGGACTGTTCCTTGCCCCAGGCCTCGCCGTCCTCGAAGAAGCCGGGGAAGTTGCGGGCATCGCTGAACGGCACGTACTCGTGCGGCATCCAGTCCTTGGCCACCTTGAGGTGGCGGTTGAGCTCGGTCTCGACCACTTCTTCCAGCGCGTACAGCAGCCGAGCGTCGGTCCAGGCGGCGGACGGGCTACCAAGGTGGGGAGAAGTGATCGTCACGGGTGCTCCAGGGGGACGTGAAAATACTGAGCGAGTTACTGAGCGTGTTGCCGGGCGTGCAGCCGGGCGAGTTGCTCGGCGGGTTACCGAGCGGAGACAAAACCTACGGCATCGTAGGCTACGTATCCGTAGGTTACGAAACCGTAGGTTAAGTGCGCTGTAAAGAGTGCCTGATCAGTGGGGGTCCCAGCGGGGGAGCTGGCGTGTTCAGAGGTACAGCTCCCGCAGTCGTACCGAGAGGCACGTCACACAGCCCTCGAGCTTCTCGAACTCGCTGATGTCCACGAGAACCGGTTCGTGACCGAGGCCCGTGAGCAGCTCCGCCGTCTTCGGGGCGCTCGCCGCCATCAGCAGCTTCCCGCCGCCGAGCAGCACCACATGCGCCCCGGACTCCTCCGGCACCGGCAGGAAGCGCGGGAACAGCGAGGGCGTGTCCACCAGGGGCTCATGGCCGATCACCGTCCCGTCGGGCAGCGCGGTGACCGCCGACTTCAGATGCAGCACCTTGGTCACGGGTACGGCCACGACCCGTGCCCCGAGCGGTTCGAAGGCCGCCCGCAGCTGCTGGACCCCGGCCGCGTTGGTGCGCCCGCCGCGGCCCACGTACACCGTGTCGCCGACCTTCAGGACATCGCCGCCGTCCAGGGTCCCCGGCTCCCAGATCCAGTTCACCGAGCAGCCCAGCCGGGCCACGGCCTCCTCGACCCCGGCGGTCTCGGCGCGCCGGGACTCGGCGCCGGGGCGGGAGATCAGGGCGACATTGCGGAAGACGACCACGGCGTCCTCGACGAACACCGAGTCGGGGCAGTCGTCGGCCGGACCGACCTCGACGGTCTCCCAGCCGTGCGTGCGCAGCGCCTCGGCGTACGCCTCCCACTGTTCGACGGCCAGGTCGACGTCCACCTTCTCGCGCTCGATGTGCGTCACCAGTCCCTCGGCGAGAAGGGGACTGGGCCTGCGGATGAGGGCTTTCTGGCTGGGCACGTGCGGTCTCCGAATCGGCAGGGTGCATCGGCGCACATCATGCAGCGCCGTTCGCGCGCACAACAGCCCCGACTCGGCACCCCCGGACCGGACGGCGGACGGACCCGCGTCCGAACCTGACGCGGGGCGGTGCCCGAAAGCTGACGTTAGTCAGCCTCCGGCACCGGCGCTATGTCGGATACCCGACAGCTTCCGCCGTGGTTTCTTTCAGTTCTCCTCCTTCCAGCAGCAGCCGGCGTGTGATTCCGATCGACTCCAGGAACGGCAGGTCATGGCTGGCGACGATCAGCGCGCCCTCGTAGGACTCCAGCGCCGTGGTGAGCTGGCGGACGCTCGCCAGGTCGAGGTTGTTGGTCGGCTCGTCGAGCATCAGGAGCTGCGGCGCGGGCTCGGCGAGCATCAGCGCCGCGAGCGCCGCCCGGAAGCGTTCGCCGCCGGAGAGTGTCGCCGCCCGCTGGTCGGCCTTCGCCCCCTTGAACAGGAAGCGGGCGAGCCGCGCCCGGACCCGGTTGTTGGTGGCCGCGGGCGCGAAACGGGCCACGTTCTCGGCCACGGTCAGCTCCCCGTCGAGCACATCGAGCCGCTGGGGCAAAAACCGCAGCGGCACATGGGCCAGGGCATGGCCGGACACGGCCTCCAGCTCTCCGGCGATCGTCCGCAGCAGCGTCGTCTTGCCCGCGCCGTTGCGCCCGATCAGCGCGACCCTCTCGGGCCCGCGCAGATCGAACACACCGTCCACGCGCGCGCCGTACCTCAGCTCCAGGTTCTCCAGTGTGAGGACGGTGCGGCCCGGCGGTACGGCCGTGTAGGGCAGGTCGACACGGATCTCGTCGTCGTCCCGTACGGCCTCCACCGCGTCGTCGAGCCGGTCCTTCGCCTCCGCGAGCTTCTCCTCGTGCATGATGCGGTGCTTGCCCGCCGACTCCTGGGCGGCCCGTTTGCGCGCACCCATGACGATCTTCGGCTCGCGCTTCTGCTCGAACATCTTCTGGCCGTAGCGCTTGCGACGGGCGAGCTTGACCTGCGCGTCGACCAGCTCGCGCTTCTGCTTCTTCAGATCGGCCTCGGCCACGCGCACCATGCGCTCCGCCGCCTCCTGCTCGCCGGCGAGGACCTCCTCGTACGCGGAGAAGTTGCCCCCGTACCAGGTGACCTCGCCCGACCGCAGATCGGCGATCTGGTCGACCAGGTCCAGCAGCTCGCGGTCGTGGCTGACCACGACCATGACCCCGGACCAGGCCTCGACGGCCGCGTACAGCCGCCGGCGCGCGTACAGGTCGAGGTTGTTGGTGGGCTCGTCCAGCAGCAGGATGTCCGGCCGGCGCAGCAGCAGCGCGGCCAGGCGCAGCAGTACCGACTCGCCGCCCGAGACCTCGCCGATGGTGCGGTCCAGCTCGACGTGCCCGAGTCCGAGTTCGCCGAGCATGGCGAGCGCCCGCTCCTCGACGTCCCAGTCGTCGCCGACGACGTCGAAGTGCTCCTCGGCCGCGTCGCCCGCCTCGATGGCGTGCAGCGCGGCACGCGTGGCGGCGATGCCGAGCGCCTCGTCGACCCGCAGGACGGTGTCGAGCGTGACGTTCTGCGGCAGGTAACCGACCTCGCCGGTGACGCGGATCGTGCCGTCCGTCGGGGTCAGTTCACCCGCGATCAGCTTCAACAGGGTGGACTTCCCTGATCCGTTGACGCCGACGAGCCCGGTCCTGCCGGGGCCGAAGGCGACCTGGAGGTCGTCGAAGACGGTGGTCCCGTCCGGCCAGGCGAAGGAGAGGGAGGTACAGGTGAGGGAGGTGGGGGAAGCAGACATGAGGGCCTCGCGATCACTGGGTGCGGTCAGGGGCACGCGTTCGGGACACCGCGAGGTGACGACGATCCAGTCAGGAGGGCGGAAAGAAGGCCCCGTAAAACCGGAGGACGGCTCATACGCCGAGGTCGCACGCTGCGCACACGGGGGCGACGAGAGCCCACTGTGTGACGCGGTGTCTCAGACCTCAGACGAGCAACGTCCTTCTCCAATCGACGGCAACAGGACCGCTGTACACCGTAGGAACAGCCCTGAACGCTGTCAACGCATTAGTGCCTGTCCGGCGGATCAGGTCGCGGGAGACGAGCGGTGCCTCATCGCCGCAGATGGGCGTGCCAAGCCCCGCGTCTGCGGCATGATCCGCCGGACAGGCCCTAACGTGGCCCCGACCTCGACCCCGAAGGAGACGCCGTGCCCAACGGCTCGCTGTCGCTGCCCGCCCGGCTCTATCTGCTGGCCTGGGACACCACGAGGCTCAAGGTCACGGGGGCGACCCACCTCCATCACCTGGTGCGGGCCGGCGCCGTCACGGAGCTCGCCCAGCGCGGACTGCTCGCCGACGTGGACGGCATCGCCACACCGGTCGACGCCGACGCCCGTACGGGGGACCTCGTCCTCGACGGGCTCCTGGAACTGGTGGAGGAGTCCCGGCCCCGGAAGTGGAAGGCGTGGGTGACCCTGCGGGCGCGCGTCACCCTGGACGCGGTCCGCGCCCAGCTCGCCGCCGAGGGATACCTGCGGGCCGAGAAGAAACGGGTGCTCGGGCTCTTCCCGTCCGTGGAGTACGAGCTGGAACGGGTGTCCGCGGTCGAGGCGCTGCGGGAGGAGGCACGGACCGTGTTGCAAGGGCCCGTGCCCGTCGAGGACGTCTCCGACCGTGACGCGGCCCTCGTCGCCCTCGCCGCCGCGGCCGAACTGCGCACGCTGGCGTCCGGCAAGGACCGCAAGCTGTACAAGCAGCGCATCGAGGAGCTGACCGACCGCAGCGGAGCGGCGGCCCCGGCGCTGAAGAAGGTCATCCAGGAGGTGCGCACCGCGATCGTCGTGGCGGCCACGGCGGCATCGACCCCGGGCGCGGCAACGGGGGGTTGAGACGCCAGGGAAGGGGCGCGGGGAGCTCCGCGGGCAACCCCCGGCAGCCCGCACCCGGTGGTGTCCCGGCCCCCACGCACATGTCGCATTCCTGCCAGCCCTCACCCCGTCCCCGGTGATGGGATCGTCCCCATGACGAACCAGAACCCCACCCACGTAACCGCCCTCGCCTTCCGCGCCCTGCACACCCCCGGCCGCCCGCTCGTCCTCCCGAACGCCTGGAACACGGCGAGTGCGCGCCTGGTCGAGGAGGCGGGCGCCGCCGCCGTGGCGACGACCAGCGCGGGGCTCGCCTGGGACCTGGGAACGGCCGACGGGGAACGGCTGGACAGGGACCGGGCCCTCGGCGCGGTCGCACGCGTCGCCGCCGCGGTCCGGGTTCCGGTGAGCGCGGACATCGAGAGCGGCTATGCGAAGGACGCCGCGGGCGTCGGGGACACGATCCGCGCGGTGCTCGCGGCCGGCGCCGTGGGCGTGAACATCGAGGACGCGCTCTACGACGGCGAAGAGGGCGAGGGTGACGACGACGGCGGCCGTGGTCCGCTGCGCCCGGTCGCCGAGCAGGCGGAACGCATCGCGGCGGCCCGTGCCGCAGCCGATGCGGCAGGTGTCCCGCTGTTCATCAACGCGCGTATCGACACTGTTCTGAGAGGCGCGGGAGGGGTCGGGGAGACCCTGGAGCGAGCCGCCGCCTTCCTCGCCGCCGGAGCCGACGGGATCTTCGTTCCCGGGGCCGTCGACCCGGGGACGGTGAAGTCGCTCGTGGCGGGTGTCGAGGGCCCGCTCAATGTGCTGGTCGGTCCCGGCGCACCGCCTGTCGCCGAGCTGGCCGCGCTCGGGGTCGCCCGGATCAGCGCGGGCTCCAGCATCGCGCAGGCCGCGCACGCGGTGGTCCGCCGTGCCGCGCGGGAACTGCTGGGCGCGGGGACCTACGACTCGCTGACCGGTGGACTCGAATACGCCGAGCTCAACACCGTGCTGGGCGGCGCTCGCTGAGGGCGGGGGCGCCGCTCAGCAGGTGCCCCGCATCAGCTCCTCCAGGTCGTGGTCCAGGTCGACCTGGAGATGCTCGAGTCCGACGGGCACCAGCTCGGTCGTGCGCTGGAGGAACTTCCGCACCTCGCCCGAGCGCACATGCACCACGGCGGTGCCCTCGGGCGCGTGGAACTCCAGAACGGTGCGGTCGTAGCCGTACGGTCGCACCCGTACGTCGCCGTACCCCACGGAGTCCTCCATGCCGGACGCGAGAAGCTCGCGCGCGAACGTCCAGCAGACCTCCACGCCCTCCAGCGTGGCCGGGGCGGGGAAGGTCATACGGACAGCGAAGGGGTCGCTCCGGTCGTAGTGGAGCGTTGCGGGAATGCTCGGCATCCGCGGGGCGGCGGCGACGAGGCGGGCCTCTACGGGCTGCTCGATGACGGTGGACAACGCCTTGCTCCCTTGTGACGGCTGGACGAACTCCGGGCGGATGAGGCCGGGCAATGTATGAGACGACGGAATGAGCCATTCAGTGCACCTGAAGCCCAAGTGACCTCTGTCACCGAGTTCATTCACCACGGTGACGCGTAGTGATCCATTTCTCGTTCCGACATGCCCGCGATACCGGAGAGGACACCAACCTCGGCCCCCGGGTTCCCGCCGAGGCCATCTGGACGGCGCCGGGGGAGTGGGCTAGCTTCGCCCGCCATGAGGGGCTTGGGGAAGTCGAGACGTACGAGTCGGGCGGTCACCGTGGGACTGTGCGCGGCGGCGTTCGCCGCGGCGCTGACGGCGGCGCCCGCGCAGGCACACGAGGCGGGGAAGACGGCCCACTGGGCGCTCAAGGACAGCGGCAGCGACGTTCGCTTCCGCGGACTGTCTGCCGTCAGCCGGGACACCGCCTGGGTGGCCGGCGCCGAGGGCACCGTCCTGCGGACCACCGACGGCGGCGCGAGCTGGCGGAACGTCTCGCCGCCCGGCGCCGCCGACCTGGAGTTCCGCGACATCGAGGCGTTCGACGCGCGGCGCGCGGTGGTCCTCGCCATCGGCGAGGGCGAGGCCTCCCGGGTCTTCAGGACCGACGACGGCGGCGCGACCTGGACCGAGTCCTTCCGCAACACCGACGCGAAGGCCTTCTACGACTGCCTGACCTTCTTCGACCGGCGCCACGGCCTCGCGATGAGCGACCCCGTGGACGGCAGGTTCCGCATCCTGTCCACCAGTGACGGCGGACGGTCCTGGAAGGTGCTGCCGGGCGACGGCATGCCCGCCGCGCAGGACGGCGAGGCGGGCTTCGCCGCCAGTGGACAGTGCCTCGTGAGCGCGGGATCGCACGATGCCTGGCTGGCCACCGGCGGGGGCGCACACGCGCGTGTGCTGCATTCCAGCGACCGGGGACTGACCTGGAAGACGGCCGAGACGCCGATCCCCGCGGGCGACCCGGCTCGTGGCGTCTTCGCCCTCGCCTTCCGGGACCGCGCCCATGGCCTCGCGGTCGGTGGCGACTACCGCGCCGACCAGGCATCGCCTCAGGCGGCCGCCGTCACCCCCGACGGCGGGCGCACCTGGACCCCCGCCGCCCAGCCGCCGCCCGCCTACCGCTCGGGTGTCGCCTGGCTTCCGCACAGCCGCACCTCCGCGCTCGCGGTCGGCCCGACCGGCACCGACCTCACGACCGACGGCGGCCGCACCTGGCGCACCCTGGACACCGGCTCGTACGACACCGTGGACTGCACCCCCGACCTGGGCTGCTGGGCGTCCGGGGAGAAGGGCCGGGTGGCACGTCTGGAGCGCTGACTCGCCGCGTGCCCCGTGGCGAGCGGGGTACCCGTGTCGCCGACGCGCAAGCAAGCGATCGGCGACACGGAAGGAAGTGAGCCGCCATGCCCCGTGGCTCCGGCCCCAAGCGCGAACGCCAGTACGAGCACATCAAGGAGAGCGCTCTCGACCGGGGAGAGAGCAGGGAGCGCGCCGAGGAGATCGCCGCGCGCACCGTGAACAAGGAGCGGGCCCGGTCCGGCGAGTCGAAGACCGCGAGCCGCACGTCCACCCAGGACATCTCCTCCGGCAGGCGCGGCGGCCTGCGCTCCCACCAGGGCGCTCAGGGACCCACGTACGACCAGCTGTACGAGGAGGCCAAGCGCCGTGACATCCACGGCCGTTCGGACATGAACAAGGAGGAGCTGAGGCGCGCGCTGGACGGCAGGTGACCGCCCTCAGGACTTCCTCCGGAGCTGTGGGCCTAGGCTCGTCGGCACCATGAACACCTCGTTGAACACCGTACCGATTCCCGCGGGTTGGCCCGCGACCGAGGAGCAGGCCCGCGCCGTGCAGGACGAACTGCGGGGGCGCGTGGTGCTCGACGAGCCCGGGCCGCCGCCCGGCACCGGCAGGGTGACGGGCGTGGACGTGGCGTACGACGACGAGCGGGACGTCGTCGTGGCCGCGGCCGTCGTGCTCGACGCGGCGACCCTCACCGTCGTCGCCGAGGCCACCGCCGTCGGACAGGTCTCCTTCCCCTACGTCCCCGGGTTGCTCGCCTTCCGCGAGATCCCGACCGTGCTGGCCGTGCTCGACGCGCTGCCGTGCGCGCCGGGTCTCGTGGTCTGCGACGGCTACGGGCTCGCCCACCCCCGCCGTTTCGGCCTCGCCAGCCACCTCGGAGTACTCACCGGGCTGCCCACGATCGGGGTGGCCAAGAACCCGTTCACCTTCTCCTACGAGGAGCCCGGCGCCCGGCGCGGCAGCGCCTCCCCGCTGGTCGCGGGCGGACCGACGGGCCCGGAGGAGGTCGGTCGGGCACTGCGCACCCAGGACGGCGTCAAGCCTGTCTTCGTCTCGGTCGGCCACCGGGTGAGCCTCGACAACGCCTGCGCGCACACCCTCGCGCTCACCCCGAAGTACCGCCTCCCGCAGAGCACCCGAAGCGCGGACTCCCTGTGCCGACGGGCCCTGAAGGAGACAGCTCCCTCAGGAGCCTCACCCGTTGACTGAGCACGTGCCCCGAGTATGTGCACTGAGTACGTGTTCTGAGTACCTGTACGGATGTGGGGGCGCCGTCATCATCGGCAGGCTGTGCCGCATGACAATTCACCGTTCCCCGAAGCCCGCCACCGGCGCCACCCAGCCCGTCGAGCGCACCGTGATGGCCGCGCTGGTCCTCTCCGTCCTCGCCGGGGTCGGCTGGATCGGCGGGATGATCTACACGGTGCTGGGCTGGCCGTTCTAGGGGGGTTCCGGACGGTCCTACCTGGACGCGGCCACCCGGAAGGTGATCCCCGCCGCCCGCAGCCGGTCGATGAGCGCGCCGCCCATCGCCACCGCCGTCGTGACCTGTCCGGCCGTCTCCGGCAGGTCGTCGAAGGCGAGCGACAGCGCGGACTCCGCGAACATCTTGGCGGTCTCGCCGTAGCCGGGGTCGCCGCCCGCGACCTCCGTGAACACGCGGCGCCCGCCGCCCTCGCCCACGAACCGCACCGAGAACCAGCTCTTCGCCCGCCGCGAGGCACTGGGCCCCTCGCCCGGCTTGATCCGGTCGGACAGCCAGCGCCGCGCGGGCGGCACCTGGGCCGCCGCGAACACCGCGCCGACGGCCGTGACCCCGCCCAGCGCGACCGGCAGCCGTTCGACGGCCGCGTAGTGGCGGTAGCGGAAGTCGGGCCCGTAGCGCTCCAGCACCCGCGCAGAACGCTGCACGATCTGGGCGTCGATGGTGGGCAGCGGCAGCGCCCATGCCCCGACCTCCTTGGCGAACCGCGGCGTGCTCAGTGGCGCGTTCGCCCGCCGCCCGACCAGCCGTGGTTCGTGCCGCCCGCGATCCCGCGCCGCGGCCAGGATGTGCCGCCCGCGCGCGAACTGGGTGAGCGCGGAGGCGAAGGTGCCGCCCGAGAACATCGCCTGGGCGCGGACGAAACCGTCGACACGCAGCGGCACGTCCTCGGGCAGCTGCCGCACCGTGAAGTAGGCACCCAGGTCGTGCGGAATCGAGTCGAAACCGCAGGCGTGCACCAGGCGTGCCCCGGTCTCCCGCGCGCGTGCGTCGTGCCGGACGTACATCAGGTCCACGAACTCGGGCTCGCCGGTGAGGTCCAGATAGTCGGTGCCCGCGTCGGCGCAGGCGGCGACCAGCTCCTCGCCGTGCAGGATGTACGGCCCGACGGTCGTCGCCACCACGCGTGCGCCGCGGGCGAGTTCGCGCAGCGACGCCGGATCGGCGACATCCGCCAAGAGCACGTCGGGGGCGCCGGACAGCCGCTCCCGCAGCCGCGCCAGCTTCTCCTCGTCGCGGCCCGCGATCGCCCAGCGCAGCCCCTCGGGCGCGTGTGCGGCGAGGTACTCCGCGGTGAGGGTCCCGACGAACCCGGTGGCTCCGAAGAGCACGATGTCGTACGTGCGAGCCGTCCCGTTCAGCCTGCTCATGACACCCCATCTGTCGTGCGCGAAGCGCCGTTGTCGGTGGCCGAGGTTAGCGTGAGGTCCGAGCGGCCGAACGACGAGGTCGACATAGAGGTCGGAGGTGGCCGTGGCCGTGCAGGGGAACGCGCGCCGGCGGTGCGGTGGCATACGCCGCTGACGTGCCCTGTTTCATGACCTTTCGGCATGATCCGCCACCCGGGATTTAACTAAGCGCTTGCTCGCTGAGGGCTTGCCCGGCGTGGAACACGTTCATAACATCACTGATGTCACATCAGTGGTGTCACAGTGCTGGGGGCTCGATGGCAGTGGCAGGGACGCCGGCGTACGGCCCGCTGGCCGGAGTGCGCGTGGTGGAGCTGGCGGGCATCGGCCCCGGCCCGTTCGCCGCCATGCTCCTCGCCGACCTCGGCGCGGACGTCGTCCGTGTGGACCGGCCCGGCGGCACGGGGCTCGCCGTCAACCCGGAGTACGACATCACCAACCGCAACAAGCGGTCGGTCGTGATCGACCTGAAGGCCGAGGACGGTCCCGCCCGCGTCCTCGATCTGGTCGATCGCGCGGACATCCTCGTCGAGGGCTACCGCCCCGGCGTCGCCGAGCGCCTCGGCGTCGGCCCCGAGACCTGTCACGCCCGCAACCCCCGGCTCGTCTACGGCCGGATGACCGGCTGGGGCCAGCAGGGCCCGCTCGCCGCGCGTGCCGGGCACGACATCGCGTACATCGCCCTCACCGGCACCCTCGGCATGATCGGCAGGCCGGACGAGCCGCCCACGGTCCCCGCGAACCTCGTCGGCGACTACGCGGGCGGCTCGCTCTATCTCGTCGTCGGCGTCCTCGCCGCGCTCCACCACGCACGCGCCACCGGCGCCGGGCAGGTCGTGGACACGGCGATCGTCGACGGCGCCGCGCACCTCGCCTCGATGATCCACGGCATGCTCGCCGCGGGCGGCTGGCAGGACCGGCGCGGCGCAAACCTCCTGGACGGCGGCTGCCCGTACTACGGCACGTACGAGACGGCCGACGGGAAGTACATGGCGGTGGGCGCCCTGGAGCAGCAGTTCTACGCCGAGTTCGTGGAACTGCTCGGCATCGAGGAGCACGCCGACTCCCGCAAGGACCTGGCCCGCTGGGGCGAGCTGCGCGAGGCGGTCGCCGCCCGCTTCAAGACCCGCACCAGGGACGAGTGGACCGCGGTCTTCGAGGGCTCCGACGCCTGCGTGGCCCCCGTCCTGTCGTTGCGGGAGGCCCCGGCCCACCCCCACCTCGCCGCCCGCGGCACCTTCACCGACCACGGCGGCATCACCCAGCCCGCCCCGGCACCCCGCTTCTCCCTGACCCGCACCTCCGTCCGCACCGGCCCCGCCCTGCCGGGCGCCGACACCGCCGACGTGGCCCGCGACTGGGACGTGCCACGGCTGACGCGGCACGACCTCATGAAGGAAGACACGATGAAGGACGGCGACTGATGGAGCTCTCCCTCCCGCTCGACTACGCGGGCGACCCCCGGCAGGCCGCCGACGAGGTCGCCGCCCTGGAGTCCGCGGGCCTGGACGCCGTCTGGGTCGCGGAGGCCTACGGCTTCGACGCGCCCACGATCATGGGCTATCTGGCCGCCCGCACCGAGCGCATGAAGATCGGCTCCGGGATCCTCAACGTCTACTCGCGCACCCCGGCGCTCCTCGCGCAGACCGCCGCCGGACTCGACGCGATCTCGGGCGGCCGCGCCATCCTGGGGCTCGGCGCCTCGGGCCCGCAGGTCGTCGAGGGCTGGCACGGGAAGGCGTACGACAAGCCGCTGGGCCGCACCCGCGAAGCCATCGAGCTGACCCGCCGCATCCTGCGACGCGAGGTCATCGACCACCACGGCATCACCGACATCCCCCGCCCCGGCGGCCTGGGCAAGCCCCTGAAGCTTCTCACCAAGCCGGTGCGCCCCGACGTGCCGCTGTACGTGGCCTCCCTGGGCCCCGCCAACGTCCGGATGACCGCCGAACTCGCCGACGGCTGGCTGCCCACCCTCTTCATCCCGGAGAAGGCCCACCAGGTGTGGGGCGCCTCCCTCGCGGAGGGCGCCGCACTGCGGGACCCGGCGCTCGGCCCCCTGCGGACCGTCGCGGGCGGCCTGCTCGCCATCGGCGAGGACGCGGCAGCCGTACGCGAGCTCGCGCGACCCAAAATCGCCCTCTACGTAGGCGGCATGGGTGCCCCCGGCAAGAACTTCTACAACGACCTCGCGGTGGCCTACGGCTACGAGAAGGAGGCCCGGCTCATCCAGGAGCTGTACCTCTCCGGCCGCAAGAAGGAGGCCGAGGCCGCCGTACCGGCCGAGTTCTGCGAGCTGATCTCGCTGTGCGGGCCGGAGAGCTATGTGCGCGAGCGTGTCGAGGCCTTCCGGGAGGCCGGTGTCGACATGCTCAACATCACTCCCGTGGGGCCGGAGCCGGCCCGGCTGGTCGAGACCGTCAAGAGCTGGCTCTAGGAGGGCGACCGCGCATGAAGCGGCAGATTTTCGGTGCCGAGCACGACGCGTTCCGGGAGACCGTGCGCACCTTCCTCGCCAAGGAGGTGACGCCGTACTACGAACAGTGGGAGAAGGACGGCATCGTCTCGCGCGAGGCCTGGCGCGCCGCCGGGAAACAGGGGCTGCTCGGCCTCGCCGTACCGGAGGAGTACGGAGGCGGCGGCAACGCCGACTTCCGCTACAGCGCCGTACTCGCCGAGGAGTTCACGCGCGCGGGGGCCGCGGGTCTCGCCCTCGGGCTGCACAACGACATCATCGGGCCGTATCTGACGGACCTGGCCACCGAGGAGCAGAAGCGGCGCTGGCTGCCCGGTTTCTGCGACGGTTCGATCATCACGGCGATCGCGATGACCGAGCCCGGCGCCGGCTCCGACCTCCAGGGCATCAGGACGCACGCCGAGGACCGGGGCGACCACTGGCTGCTCAACGGCTCCAAGACCTTCATCTCGAACGGGATCCTGGCCGACCTGGTGATCGTCGTCGCGAAGACGACCCCGGAAGGCGGCGCCCACGGTCTGTCTCTGCTCGTCGTCGAGCGCGGCATGGCAGGCTTCGAGCGTGGCCGCAACCTCGACAAGATCGGGCAGAAGGCGCAGGACACGGCCGAGCTGTTCTTCCACGACGTACGCGTCCCCAAGGAGAACCTGCTCGGGGAGCTCAACGGCGCCTTCGTGCACCTCATGACGAACCTCGCGCAGGAACGCATAGGCATCGCCGTCGCCGGGATCGCGGCGGCCGAGCACCTGCTGGAGATCACCACCCAGTACGTCAAGGAGCGTGAGGCCTTCGGACGGCCGCTGTCCAAGCTCCAGCACATCCGCTTCGAGATAGCCGAGATGGCCACCGAGTGCGCCGTCACCCGTACGTTCCTCGACCGCTGCGTCGTCGACCACACGAACGGGGAACTCGACGCCGTGCACGCCTCGATGGCCAAGTGGTGGGCCACCGAACTGCAAAAACGCGTCGCGGACCGCTGCCTCCAGCTGCACGGCGGCTACGGCTACATGACGGAGTACCGCGTCGCCAGGGCCTTCACCGACGGCCGCATCCAGACCATCTACGGCGGGACCACAGAGATCATGAAGGAGATCATCGGCCGCTCCCTGCTCGGCTGATCCTCCGCACCCTCCCCGAAAGGCTTATTCAGTGAGCACCGAAGCGTACGTGTACGACGCGATCCGCACCCCGCGCGGGCGCGGCAAGGCGAACGGCGCCCTGCACGGCACCAAGCCCATCGACCTGGTCGTCGGCCTCATCCACGAGATCCAGCGCCGGTTGCCGGGCCTGGACCCGGCCGCGATCGACGACATCGTGCTCGGTGTCGTGGGCCCGGTCGGCGACCAGGGCTCCGACATCGCGCGGATCGCCGCGATCGCCGCCGGACTGCCCGACACGGTCGCCGGCGTCCAGGAGAACCGCTTCTGTGCCTCGGGCCTGGAAGCCGTCAACCTGGCCGCGATGAAGGTCCGCTCCGGCTGGGAGGACCTGGTGCTCGCGGGCGGCGTCGAGTCGATGTCCCGCGTGCCCATGGCCTCGGACGGCGGCGCCTGGTTCGCCGACCCGATGACCAACATCGCCACCAACTTCGTGCCGCAGGGCATCGGCGCCGACCTCATCGCCACCATCGAGGGCTTCTCACGGCGGGACGTCGACGAGTACGCGGCCCTCTCCCAGGAACGCGCGGCCGCCGCCTGGAAGGACGGCCGCTTCGACCGGTCCGTCGTCCCCGTGAAGGACCGCAGCGGGCTCGTCGTCCTCGACCACGACGAGCACATGCGCCCCGGCACCACGGCCGACTCGCTCGGCAAGCTGAAGGCCTCGTTCGCGGACATCGGCGAGCTGGGCGGCTTCGACGCCGTGGCGCTGCAGAAGTACCACTGGGTCGAGGAGATCGACCACGTCCACCACGCGGGCAACTCCTCCGGCATCGTCGACGGCGCCTCCCTGGTCGCCATCGGCTCCAAAGAGGTCGGCGAGCGCCACGGCCTGACCCCCCGCGCGCGGATCGTCGCCGCGGCCGTCTCCGGCTCCGAGCCCACCATCATGCTCACCGGCCCCGCGCCCGCGTCCCGCAAGGCGCTCGCCAAGGCCGGCCTGACCATCGACGACATCGACCTCGTGGAGATCAACGAGGCGTTCGCCGCGGTCGTCCTGCGCTTCGTGAAGGACATGGGCCTGTCCCTCGACAAGGTCAACGTCAACGGCGGCGCGATCGCGCTCGGCCACCCGCTCGGCGCCACCGGCGCGATGATCCTCGGCAGCCTCGTCGACGAACTGGAGCGGCAGGACAAGCGCTACGGCCTCGCCACGCTGTGCGTGGGCGGCGGCATGGGCATCGCGACCATCGTCGAGCGCCTGTAATCCCCGGCGGACCCCCAGACTTCCACGGCTTAAACGGCTTCTACGGAGACCCTCCTCATGACCGAGAGCACCACCATCCGCTGGGAACAGGACGAGACCGGTGTCGTCACCCTCGTCCTCGACGACCCCAACCAGTCCGCCAACACCATGAACCAGGCCTTCAAGGACTCGATCGCGGCGATCGCCGAACGCGCCGAGGCCGAGAAGGACTCCATCCGGGGCATCATCTACACCTCCGCCAAGAAGACCTTCTTCGCGGGCGGCGACCTCAAGGACATGATCAAGGCAGGCCCGGAGAACGCCCAGGAGGCCTTCGACACCGGCACGGCCATCAAGTCCTCCCTGCGCCGCATCGAGACCCTGGGCAAGCCGGTCGTCGCCGCCATCAACGGTGCGGCCCTCGGCGGCGGCTACGAGATCGCCCTCGCCTCCCACCACCGCGTCGCCCTCGACGCCCCCGGCTCCAAGATCGGCCTGCCCGAGGTCACCCTCGGCCTGCTGCCCGCGGGCGGTGGCGTCACCCGCACCGTCCGCCTCATGGGCATCACCGACGCCCTGCTGAAGGTGCTCCTCCAGGGCACCCAGTACTCCCCGCAGCGGGCCCTGGAGAACGGGCTCGTCCACGAAGTGGCGGCCACCTCCGAGGAGATGCTCGACAAGGCGCGCGCCTTCATCGACGCCAACCCCGAGTCGCACCAGCCCTGGGACAAGCCCGGCTACAAGATCCCGGGCGGCACGCCGTCGAACCCGAAGTTCGCCGCCAACCTGCCCGCCTTCCCGGCCAACCTGAGGAAGCAGCTGAACGGCGCCCCCTACCCGGCCCCGCGCAACATCATGGCGGCCGCCGTCGAGGGCTCCCAGGTCGACTTCGAGACCGCGCTGGTCATCGAGGCCCGCTACTTCACCGAGCTGGTCACCGGGCAGACCTCGAAGAACATGATCCAGGCGTTCTTCTTCGACCTCCAGGCGGTCAACTCCGGCGCCAACCGCCCCCAGGGCATCGAGCCGCGCCCTGTCCGCAAGGTCGCCGTCCTCGGTGCCGGGATGATGGGCGCCGGCATCGCCTATTCGTGCGCCCGCGCGGGCATCGACGTCGTCCTGAAGGACGTGTCGGCGGAGGCGGCGGCGAAGGGCAAGGCCTACTCCGAGAAGCTCTGCGCGAAGGCCGTCTCCCGAGGCCGTACGACGCAGGAGAAGGCCGACGAGCTGCTCGCCCGCATCACGCCCACCGCCGACCCGAACGACCTGGCCGGCTGCGACGCCGTGATCGAGGCCGTCTTCGAGGACACGGCCCTCAAGCACAAGGTGTTCCAGGAGATCCAGAACGTCGTCGAGCCCGACGCGCTGCTGTGCTCCAACACCTCGACCCTGCCGATCACCGTGCTCGCCGAGGGCGTGGAGCGGCAGGAGGACTTCATCGGACTGCACTTCTTCTCGCCCGTCGACAAGATGCCGCTCGTCGAGATCATCAAGGGCGATCGGAGCGGCGACGAGGCGCTGGCGCGCGCCTTCGACCTCGTACGGCAGATCAAGAAGACCCCGATCGTCGTCAACGACTCGCGCGGCTTCTTCACCTCCCGCGTCATCGGCCACTTCATCAACGAGGGCGTCGCGATGGTCGGCGAGGGCATCGAGCCCGCCTCCGTCGAGCAGGCGGCGGCCCAGGCGGGGTACCCGGCCAAGGTCCTCTCCCTGATGGACGAGCTGACGCTCACCCTGCCGCGCAAGATCCGCAAGGAGTCCAGGCAGGCCGTCGAGGAGGCGGGCGGCACCTGGCAGACGCACCCGGCGGAGGCGGTCATCGACCGCATGGTCGACGAGTTCGGCCGCACCGGGCGCAGCGGCGGCGCGGGCTTCTACGAGTACGGCGCGGACGGCAAGCGCGGCAAGCTCTGGCCCGGCCTGCGCGAGCACTACACCAGGCCCGGCCACGAGATCCCGTTCAAGGACATGCAGGAGCGCATGCTCTTCTCCGAGGCGCTGGACACCGTCCGGCTCCTGGAGGAGGGCGTGCTGACGTCCGTCGCCGACGCCAACATCGGGTCCATCTTCGGGATCGGCTTCCCGGGGTGGACCGGCGGCGTGCTCCAGTACATCAACGGCTATGACGGAGGTCTCCCCGGATTCGTGGCACGCGCGCGTGAACTCGCCGAGCGCTATGGGGAGCGGTTCACGCCCCCAGCGCTGCTGGTCGAGAAGGCGGAGCAGGGCGAGAAGTTCAGCGACAACTGACGTATCGCTGAGCAGGAGGCGCGCGGGTGTGGCTCAGGAGTCCTCGGTGGCTCAGGACTCCTTGAGCCACTCCCGCAGCTCCTCCTTCAGGGAGCGCTGGAACGTGGTCAGCAGCGCCTGCACCACCAGCGGCTGCATGTGCGCAGACAGGGACTTCACCGCCGCCACCGACTCGTGCTCGCCCACCGCCTCGCGCAGCAACGCGGACAGCTCGCGTGCCGCCGCGCGGGAGTGCTCCAGCAGGACGCCGCGCGCGGCGAGGATCGACTCGTGCGCGAGCGGTACGTCGAGGAGCTGGACGCCGAGCGCCAGCAGCGCCGGGTCCACACGGAAGGAGCCCGAGGAGTCCACGCAGTCCGGGGAGTCCGATCTCTCCGAACTGTCGGAGGTGTCCTCGGCCCGCTCGATGATGTTCATCGCGACGAGCCGCTCCAGGTCCTCCTCGCCCAGGGGGCGGCCGGCCCGCCGTTCCAGTTCCTCGCGTGTCACGTCCTGCGCCGCGTCCTGCGCCCAGGAGGCGACCACGGCGCGGTGAAGGGCGAGATCCTGGGCGCTCAGGTCGGCCGGCAGTTGCTGAAGACGGCGCTCGATCGCCGCCAGCGTCATGCCCTGGCGCTGCAGCTCCTCGATGAGGGCGAGCCGGGCCAGATGCTCCTGGCTGTAGTGCCCCACCCGGCGGGGTCCGATCACGGGCGGCGGGAGCAGCCCCTTGGAACTGTAGAAGCGGACCGTACGGACCGTGACGCCCGCGCGTGCCGCCAGCTCGTCGACCGTGAGCGCCGGCTCCTCGGTGTCCGTCGTCATCGCAGGTCCTCGCCTCTTCGATGGTGCAGCGATCAGGTGCAACAGTATTGCTGTCTCACCGGGCCTGTGAAAGCGCTGTCGGCGAGTTCTGCACCCATTGATCACCATGTGAGATGTTCCGCGGTGTGAGGTGTGCCATCGCATCCGTGGGATCCCTCGGGGAAGGTGGCTCCTTGGTCTGCGCCGCGTCAGGGGTGGTGCGGGCCGAGGCACATCCGGAAACCCGCGTACTCAGTGCGGGGGCGCACCAGAGAGAGATCCACGCGTGAGCAAGGACGCCGTAGACACGGCCAAGGCCGCATTCCGCACCGACGCGGCCCGCACGCCCGCGGACGCGGGCGACGCCGGTTACAGCAAGGACCTCAAGGCCCGCCACGTCAACATGATCGCCATCGGCGGCGCGATCGGCACCGGACTCTTCCTCGGCGCCGGCGGCCGCCTCCACACCGCGGGACCCGCGCTGGCGATCGCCTACCTCGTCTGCGGAGTCTTCGCCTTCTTCGTCGTGCGCGCGCTCGGCGAGCTGGTCCTCTACCGGCCCTCCTCCGGGTCCTTCGTGTCGTACGCGCGCGAGTTCCTCGGCGAGAAGGGCGCGTACGTCGCCGGGTGGATGTACTTCCTCAACTGGTCGACGACCGGCATCGCCGACATCACCGCGATCGCCCTCTACACGCACTACTGGAGCTTCTTCACCGACATCCCGCAGTGGGTGCTGGCGCTGATCGCCCTCGCGGTGGTCCTGGCCGTCAACCTGATCTCGGTGAAGATCTTCGGCGAGATGGAGTTCTGGTTCGCGATCGTCAAGGTCGCCACCCTCGTCTCCTTCATGCTGGTCGGCATCTTCCTGCTGGCCACGCACCACGACGTGGGCGGCCAGAAGCCCGGCCTGAGCGTCATCACGGAGCACGGCGGTCTGCTCCCGCACGGGATCATGCCGGTCGTCCTGGTGATGCAGGGCGTGATCTTCGCGTACGCGGCCCTGGAGCTCGTCGGCGTCGCCGCGGGCGAGACCGCCGAGCCGGAGAAGGTCGTCCCGCGCGCGGTGAACTCGATCATGTGGCGCGTGGGCCTGTTCTACGTCGGCTCGGTCGTGCTGCTCGCGCTGCTGCTGCCCGGTTCGGTCTACTCGGCCGACGAGAGCCCCTTCGTCACCGTCCTGTCGAAGATCGGCGTCCAGGGAGCCGGTGACGTCATGAACCTGGTCGTCCTCACCGCGGCCATGTCGTCCCTGAACTCCGGCCTGTACTCCACCGGCCGCATCCTGCGCTCCATGGCGATCGCGGGCTCCGCGCCCCGGTTCACCGCGAAGATGAACCGCAGCCAGGTCCCGTACGGCGGCATCCTGCTCACCTGCGCGGTGTGCGTGCTCGGTGTCGGCCTGAACTACCTCATGCCCAGCCAGGCCTTCGAGATCGTCCTGAACGTGGCGTCCCTGGGCATCATCAGCACCTGGGTGATCATCATGGTCTGTCACCTGGTGTTCGTCCGCCGCGCCAAGGACGGCCTGGTCACCCGCCCGTCCTTCCGGCTCCCCGGCAGCCCCGTGACCGAGATCGTCACCATCGTCTTCCTGCTGGCCGTGCTCGGCCTGATGGGGAACGACCCCGAGGTCGGCCGAAAGACCCTGCTGCTCATCCCGGTGATCGCGGCCCTGCTGGTCGGCGGCTGGTTCGCGATCCGCCACCGGGTCTCGAAGGCCACGGACCAGGAACTGAGCGAGCTGACGAAGTAGCAGGCCGGACGCCGTTGTCAGTGGCGGCGCCTACGGTGGCGTCATGTCGGAGATCACGTATGCCCGGGGTGACGCCACCGCTCCATCGGTCAAGGGCGTCAAGCTGATCGCCCATGTCTGCAATGACATCGGAGGCTGGGGGAAGGGCTTCGTCCTGGCCCTGTCCCGCCGCTGGCCCGAGCCGGAGGCTGCGTACCGGGCCTGGCACCGGGACCGGGCGCACAATGACTTCGGGCTGGGCGCGACCCAGTTCGTCCAGGTCGAGAAGTACGTGTGGGTGGCGAACCTGATAGGCCAGCGGGGCATTCGGACCGGCAGCAAGGGCGTCCCCGTTCGCTACGAGGCGATCGACACGGGCCTCGCCCACGTGGCGATCAAGGCCGCCGAACTCGACGCGTCCGTCCACATGCCCCGTATCGGCTGCGGTCTGGCCGGCGGAGACTGGTCCCGGGTGGAACCGCTCATCTTGCGACGGCTGGTGGAGCGGGGGGTGGCGGTGACGGTGTACGACCACGGGGAGTGAGCGGGCCCGAAGGCTGGGCGCGCGGTTGCTCGCGCCGATGACGGGCCACCGGGGTCGGCCAGAGGGGCTGTTTTCGGCCAACTCTGGCGCAGATGCGCGTTGGTTCGCACGCATGAGCGGGTAAGTCACGGCCATGGAACTCATCCCCTACCCGATAGGTCCACTCAACCCGAAGGTTCAGGACCTGGGCTACGCCCTGGCGCTGTTCGCCTTCATCTATGTGCTCGTCGCCCGCGTGCTCCCGCGGATGAACCGGGCGCTCGAACTGCGGGACGACGCGATCAACGGAGCCAAGGAGCGCGCCGAAGCCGTGCGCACCCGCGCCGAGAGTGAACGTCTCGGGGCCGAGGCCCTGTTGGCCGAGGCGCGCCACGAAGCCGCCCGCATCCGCCAGCAGGCCCTCGAACAGGGCTCCGCCCTGATCGCCGAGGCCCGCGCGGACGGGCAGCGCGAACGTGACGCCGTGGTGGCCGACGGTCGCGCCCGTATCGAGTCCGAGTGCGCGGCGGCCGACGCCGAACTTCGCATGTCCGTATCGGAGTTGGCCTCGGAACTCGCGAGCCGCATCGTGGGCGAGCGGATCGCGGCCCCGGTGGAGCAGGGCAACTGACGCCCGTACGTGAACGGCCCCCACTCGCCCGCCCTGAGAGACGGAAGGGCGGGCGAGTGGGCGAAGGCCCCGCTGAGGGGCCCGCGGTGCCGGTTCAGCCGGAGTGGACGGAATCGGTCGCCGCGATCTTCTTCCACGACCTGGGCTGCGCCGGGGCACCCGCCGTGGCCGGGGCCACCGCGATCGACGCACCCCGCGCCGCGGGCGCCGCCGGCTTCGACGGCTCGAACAGCCAGGTGTCGAAGAGCGTGGCGAGCGACTTGCCGGACACCTTCTCCGCGTACTTCTGGAAGTCCCCGACCGACGCGTTCCCGTACGCGTGCTCCTGTGGCCACCCCTTCAGGATGGCGAAGAACGTGTCGTCCCCGACCTCGTTGCGCAGCGCCTGGACCGCCAACGCCCCCCGGTCGTAGACCGCGGTGTCGAACTGGTTGTCCGGACCGGGGTCACCCGGCGCGACCGTCCAGAAGGCGTCGTCCGCCGGATGCGAGGCGTACACGTAGTCCGCGAGCTCCTGCGCCGTCCCCTCGCCCTCGTGCTCGGACCACAGCCACTGCGCGTACCGTGCGAAGCCCTCGTTGATCCAGATGTCCTTCCAGCCCTTCAGGGACACGTCGTCGCCGTACCACTGGTGCGCCAGCTCATGGACGACCACGGAGGTGTTGGAGCCGTTCGCGAACTGCCGGGGGCTGTAGTACACGCGGGTCTGGGTCTCCAGCGCGTACCCGGTGGTGGTGTTCGGCACGTATCCGCCCACCGAGCTGAAGGGGTACGGGCCGAAGTAGCCGGTCAGCCAGTCGACGATCTCCCCGGTCCGCTCGACGCTCGCCCGCGCGGCCCCGTCGTTGTCGCCGAGGTCCTTGCTGTACGCGTTGACGACCGGGACGCCGTCGGACGTCGTCCCCGTCGTGATGTCGAACTTTCCGATGGCGAGCGTGGCGAGATAGGTCGCCTGCGGCTTGTTGGACCGCCAGTTGTAGCGGGTCCAGCCGAGCCGTGAGCTCGTCGACTGGAGCGTGCCGTTGGAGATCGCCTGCGTGCCGTCCGGCACGGCCACCGAGACGTCGTACGTGGCTTTGTCGCTCGGATGGTCGTTGCTGGGGAACCACCACCAGGCCGACTCGGGCTCGTCCGCCGCGACGGCCCCGTCCGGAGTGCGGTGCCAGGTCGAGAAGCCGTACGCGCTCTTCGTCGAGGGCACCCCGCTGTAACGGACGACGACCGTGACGGGCGTGCCCTTCGGCAGCGGAGTCGCCGGGGTGATCTCCAGCTCGTGCTGGCCCGAGGTGGTGAACGAGGCCTTCGCCCCGTTGACCCGCACCTCGCTCACATCGAGCAGGAAGTCGAGGTCGAAGCGTGAGAGGTCCTGCGTGGTGGTGGCCAGGAGGGTCGCCGTTCCCTGCAACTCGTCCGTGGCCGGCTGGTACTGGAGCCGTAGGTCGTAGTGCGAGACGTCGTATCCGCCGTTGCCGTAGGCCGGGTAGTAGGGGTCGCCGATACCGGGCGCCCCGGGGGTGTAGTCCGCCGCCGATGCCGGGATCGCCAGCAGCAGGGAGGCGGCGAGCGCGCCCGGGGCGATGAGTCTGCGGTGCACGGAGAGCTCCAAGTCGTGGGGGAACGAGGACGGTTCGGAGCCTATTGACTCCCTGTGCCGTCACCCTGTCCATCGCCCCTCCTGTCACACGATCGCCATTCGGCCGTCATGACCGATTCAGGCCCGGCTGCCTCCACGGACCCTCTTTTGTACCGGAGTTGACCGGGGTACCTTCCGCGCATGCCGAAACCAGCGCGCCGTATGCGCTTCACGACCTGGAGATCGCTCGCGACGGCGGCCACCGCCGCCCTGCTGGCCGTCTTCCTCGCCCCCGCCGCCGCACACGGCGCGCCCCGGGAGAGCACCCCGGTCTACTCGTACGAGAACGCGATCCGCGAATCCGTCTGGGTGGACACCGGCCTCGACGGCGACGGTGACGGGAAGACCGACCGCGTCGCCGTCGACATCGTCCGGCCCCGTGAACTCGCCCAGCAGGGCCGCAAGGTTCCCGTGATCATGGACGCCAGCCCGTACTACTCCTGCTGCGGGCGCGGCAACGAGAGCCAGCTCAAGACGTACGACGCGAACGGCGACGTCGTCCAGATGCCGCTCTTCTACGACAACTACTTCGTGCCGCGCGGCTACGCCTTCGTCGGCGTCGACCTGGCCGGAACCAATCGCTCCGACGGCTGTGTGGACGTCGGCGGCCGCTCCGACATCCAGTCCGCGAAGGCCGTGGTCGACTGGCTCAACGGCCGGGCCAAGGGCTACACGACGCGTACCGGCGCCGACCGGGCCAAGGCGACGTGGACCAACGGCAGAACCGGCATGATCGGCAAGAGCTGGGACGGCACCATCGCCAACGGCGTCGCCGCGACCGGCGTCAAAGGCCTGAAGACCATCGTGCCGATCAGCGCCATCTCCTCCTGGTACGACTACTACTTCGCCAAGGGCGCCCCACTGTACGACTCGGGCCCGGACTGGCTCTCCGGCTACGTCGACAGCCCCGAGGCCACCGCCAAGTGCGCCGCCGTGCAGCAGAAGCTCGTCGACGGAGCGCCGCGCACCGGTGACTGGACCAAGTTCTGGACCGAGCGCGACTATGTGAAGGACGCGAGCAAGGTCAGGGCGAGCGTCTTCCTCGTGCACGGCATGCAGGACCTCAACGTCCGCACCAAGAACTTCGGCCAATGGTGGAGCGCCCTCGCCAAGAACGGCGTCGAGCGCAAGATCTGGCTCTCCCAGACCGGCCATGTCGACCCCTTCGACTTCCGCCGCGCCGCCTGGGTCGACACCCTGCACCGCTGGTTCGACCACGAACTCCTCGGCTACGACAACGGCATCGACGACGAGCCCATGGCCGACATCGAGCGCCACCCCGACCAGTGGGTCACCTCCAGTGTCTGGCCGCCCCGCGGGACGCAGACGACGACACTGCGTCCGGGCACGGGCACCCAGGCGGGCGTCGGCACCCTCGGCCTGCGTACGGGCTCCGGAACCGAGGCCTTCACCGACGACCCGCAGCTGAGCGAGACCGACTGGGCCGCGCACATCGACCGGTCCACCCCCGAGAAGGCCGGGTTCGTCACCAAGCCGCTGACCAGGGACCTGCGTCTGTCCGGCTCCTCCGAGGTGACCGTCACCGCCACTGCGACCACCTCGAGCGCCCACCTCTCCGCGGTCCTGGTCGACCTGGGCCCGGACACCATCCGCGACTACGCCGACGGCGGCGAGGGCATCACGACCCTCACCGACCGCACCTGCTGGGGCCCGAGCACGACCGGCGACAGCTCCTGCTACAAGGTCACCCAGGCGAAGAAGACCGACGTGGCCGCCACGGTCTTCAGCCGCGGCTGGGCCGACCTCGGCAACTACGCCTCCGACCTCAAGGGCGTCCCGCTCACCCCGGGCAAGGCGTACACGATCACGCTCGACCTGGCCGCCACCGACCACGTCGTCCCGGCGGGCCACCGGCTCGCCCTGATCGTCGCGGGCACGGACAAGGACCTCATCGACCCGCCGTCGACCACTCCGACCCTCACCCTGGACCTGTCCCGTACGTCGGCCCGCGTGCCCTTCGTCGGCGGCGCCGGGGCCTTCACCAGGGCGACGGCGGGCTCCGCCGCCGTCACGAGCACGGCCGGCCTCGACGGCGTACGCGATCCGAGCAGTGCCCTCCGGGTGCCGGGGGAGACCCGCTGATCCACTGACAACCTCAAGGGCGCACGGCGGCCGGTTCCTCGCCCAGCGCGAGCCCGGCCGCCTCCCGCGCACAGCCCCAGGCCACCGTGACGCCCGCGCCGCCGTGGCCGTAGTGGTGCACCAACACCCGTCCGTCGGGCAGTACTTCACGCTCCAGCCGGACCGTGTCACGCACCGGCCGCAGCCCCACCCGATGGCCCAGCACGCGCGCCCCGGCGATCTCCGGCCGCAGCGCCACACACCGTTCGACGATCGCCCCGGCCGCCGCCGGATCCGGCGTGAGCGACCAGTCATCGTCGTCGGTCGTGCCACCCAGCACGAGCCGGTCCGGGTGCGGGAAGACATAGGTGGTCGTCCCGGCCTCCGAGTCCGTCGACACGAGCCAGGTGCGGATCCCGGGGTTCTCCACGATCACGAGCTGCCCGCGCACGGGCCGTACGGCCGGATCCGGTACGAGCGTGTGGGCGCCAAGACCCGTGCAGTTGACGACGACCGGCGCCTCGACCTCCGCGAGATCCGTCACCGTCCGTGTCTCGATCGCCCCGCCCGCCCGCAGGAACCGCTCGCGCAGCCACCGCAGATGCACCGGCATGTCGATCAGCGGCAGCCGCGCCCACAGCCCCGTACCCGCGTACTCCTCGGCCGTCGCCGCACGCAGCCCCGGCACCCGGGCTGCCCACGGCTCCAGCTCGTCCAGCCGCGTCTCGCCCTGTACGCCCTCGACCACGCGTACGCCCGTCTCCTGGGGCCGGGCCGCCAACTCCTCGTACACGGAGAGTGATTGCAGGGCCCATTCGCCCGCGAGCGCCTTCGGCCGGATGCGGTACGGCCACCACAGCGCGCCGGCAACGGCCGAGGTGGTCAGCTCGCCGGACTCCCGTGCCCACACCCGTACCCGACTGCCGCCCTCGGCCAGGACGACCGCCGTCGTCAACCCGATGACACCGCTTCCGACCACGATCACGTCACCGCTGCGCGCGTTGTCCATGCCGGGACGTTAGCGGAATATGTCATGCCGTGCTCACATCACTCCCAGTCTGGGGATACTCACAGCATGTCTGCCGAGTACGCGACCTTCGGCCTGGCACCGGCGATGCGTGCCGGTGGAGTCCTCGCCAACGGTGACTACCAAGTGCACCGGGACTTCGTCGACTTCATCGTCGACGGCCGCCCGCTGCTGTACCAGCTCTCCGACCTCGACGCGGTGTCCCCGCTCGCCTCCGACGTACCACCCGCCATCTTCACCGCCCAGGTCCGAAGCCTCCTCCTGGAGGCCGAGGCTCCGCTCGACGACGGCCGCTACGTGATCTACGGCTGTCCCGAGTGCGAGGGCATCGAATGCGGTGCCGTGACCGCCGTCATCGAGAAGGACGACTCCACCGACGACTACGTGTGGCGCGACTTCGCCTGGCAGACCGGCGAACACGCCGATCTGGAGCTCAACGGCTACCACGGGATAGGGCCGTTCCGCTTCCAGGGCGCCGAGTACCGCAGCGCCCTGAACTCGCTGCTCCTCGGCGACCCCGGGGCGCGCCGCAGGGTCCTGCTCATCGGCGCCCGGGTCGCCGTGCTCGCCAAGCTCGCCGCCGCCCTGCGCACCATCGGCATCGGCGCCGACATCACCCGCGACGCCACCGACGTCCCGGCCGAGGAACTGAGCGGGTACGGCGCGGTGGCCTTCGGGCGCGCCATCGGCGAACAGGAGCGCGCGGCCGTACGGCGGTCCTTCGAGCGGGCCGGGATCGAGGTCGCCTACGTCGACGGCCTGGCCCCCGTCGTCCCGCTCCTAGTCGCCCAGATCGAGCACGCCCTGGACCGCAGTCCCCACGAGCTGCGCCGCCTCACCCGCCTGGTCGCCGCCGACGGCGAGGCGGGCATCGAGGTCACCTCCACCTGCCGGGTCCAGATCACCGCGTACCGCCTCGACCGGCTGTACCGCACGCACGCGCAGGAGGTCTTCGACGGGATCCTGGAAGCGGGCGGACACCGGATCGCCCTGGACGCCAAGGCCGTGAAGGGGGAGTCCTTCCTCGTGGCGCGGACCTCGGGGAGCGTGCTGGTGGAGGCGATGGCCCACTGAGCGGGCCGCACGGAAACGGAGGTGCGGCCCCGCACGGAAACCGGGACGTGGCCCCGCACGGAAACGGCGGCGCAGCCGGGGCGGCCGGGCCGTTAGGATCGGCCTCCTGATGACTGCCACTCTCGTCGCCAAGAACCTCGCCGCCGGACACGGCGACCGCTCGCTCTTCTCCGGGCTCGACCTCGTGGTCGCGCCCGGAGATGTGATCGGACTCGTCGGTGCCAACGGCGCGGGCAAGTCCACCCTGCTGCGGATGCTCGCCGGACTGCTCACGCCCGAGGAGGGGGAGCTGCGGCTGTCCCCGCCGTCGGCGAGCGTCGGGCATCTGCCGCAGGAGCCGGAGCGGCGGGAGGGCGAGAGCGTCCGGGAGTTCCTGGCCCGGCGCACCGGTGTGGCCGAGGCCCAGCGCGTGATGGACGAGGCGACGCAGGCACTCGTCGACGGCGCGCCGGGCGCGGACGACGCGTACGCGGAGAGCCTGGAACGCTGGCTCGACCTCGGTGGCGCCGACCTCGACGAGCGCGCCGAGGAGGTCGCCGACACCCTCGGGCTCGGCGTCGACCTCGACCAGCCGATGACGTCGCTGTCCGGCGGCCAGGCGGCCCGCGCCGGACTGGCCTCGCTGCTCCTGTCCCGCTACGACGTCTTCCTGCTCGACGAGCCCACCAACGACCTGGACCTGGAGGGCCTGGAGCGGCTCGAACGCTTCGTCTCCGGGCTGCGCGCGGGCACCGTCGTCGTCAGCCACGACCGCGAGTTCCTGACCCGCACGGTCACCAAGGTGCTCGAACTCGACCTCGCCCAGCAGCAGATCACTCTCTACGGCGGCGGCTACGAGGCCTACCTGGAGGAGCGCGACACCGCCCGCCGGCACGCCCGCGACGACTACGAGGAGTACGCCGACAAGCGCTCCGCCCTCGAAGGCCGCGCCCAGATGCAGCGCTCCTGGATGGACAAGGGCGTGAAGAACGCCCGGCGCAAGGCGAACAACGACAACGACAAGATCGGCCGCAAGTTCCGCAGCGAGGCCAGCGAGAAGCAGGCGGCCAAGGCCCGGCAGACCCAGCGCATGATCGAGCGCCTGGACGTCGTCGACGAGCCGCGCAAGGAGTGGGAGCTGCGGATGGAGATCGCGGCCGCTCCGCGCTCCGGCGCCGTCGTCGCCACCCTGCGTGACGCCGAGGTGCGGCGCGGCGACTTCACCTTCGGCCCCGCGACCCTCCAGATCGACTGGGCGGACCGGGTCGCCGTCACGGGCGCCAACGGCGCGGGCAAGTCGACCCTGCTCGGCGCCCTGCTCGGCCGGGTCCCGCTGGACGCCGGTCACGCGACCCTCGGCTCCGGCGTCGTCGTCGGCGAGGTCGACCAGGCCCGCAAACTCTTCCACGGCTCCGAGTCCCTGCTCGACGCGTTCAGCGCCGCCGTCCCCGACACCGAACCGGCCGAGGTCCGCACCCTGCTGGCCAAGTTCGGCCTCAAGGCGGAACACGTCCTGCGCCCCGCGGCCACCCTCTCCCCGGGCGAGCGCACCCGCTCGGCCCTCGCCCTCCTCCAGGGCCGTGGCGTCAACCTCCTCGTCCTCGACGAGCCGACCAACCACCTCGACCTCCCCGCGATCGAACAGCTGGAGGCGGCGCTCGACACGTACGAGGGCACCCTGCTGCTCGTGACCCACGACCGCCGCATGCTCGACGCGGTCCACACCACGCGCCAGCTGGAAGTGGCGGCGGGCAAGGTGACGGAACGCTGATCTAGGCCGCGGCCAGCCGCCGCGCCATCGTGGGGTAGTCCACGACGTACCCCTCCGCGTCGAGCTCCAGATCGCTGCGGTGGTCACCGGACGAGAAACGCACGCGCCCGCCGTCCCCGGTGCGCCCGAGATGCGTGTACGTCTGTTGCGACGCCCGCACGGCCAGGTCCGGCACCGACACCCAGGCCATCAGGAACTCCCGCTCACCCGGCCCGAGATGCAGCCCGTGGCGCAGCACCGGCATCGTGTTGGTGAGCGGGCACAGGCCCAGGTCGCAGTCGAGGGCGCCACCGAGGTCGGGCAGCCAGTCCCCGTCCGCCGTCCAGTGCCCCTCACCGTCGTGCCGCAGGTCCAGCGAGCGGGTGCCCGAGGCCGTCTCGGCGCGCACACACAGCCGCCGGGTCACGAACCCGTCGACGGTGTCGAGCTCGTAAGAGATCCAGTACGGCTCGGGAACCGTCCCGACCGCACGCCCGCGCGCCCGCAGAGAGCGGGCGCCGGACATGATCCAAGAGGTCTCGAACCCCTTGCTCTCCGTGACTTCCCAGGTGAGGACGCGCGAGCCGGCCATACGGTCACTCTAGGAGCGTGGGCCCAGTGCCGCGCCCCTTTGGGGGCGCGGGGAACTGCGCGACCAGCCACGAATCACCCGCAGTTCCCCACGCACTTTCAGTCGCTCAGCGCCTGCCCTTCTTCGGGTCGACAAGCCCCGCCCGCCGCAGCGCGTCGGCCATCGCACTGTTGGCCGGCGGCGGAGCGGCCTGCCGCGAACCGCCGCCTCCGCTCGCCCCGCCCCGCGGCTGACGCTGCTGCTGGCGCTGCTGAGGAGGCCGCCCGCCCCGCTGCGGACGCCCACCCCCACCCTGCTGGTCCGACGCAGTCGCCTCGTCGTCGAGCCGCAGCGTGAGAGAGATCCGCTTGCGCGGGATGTCGATCTCCAGCACCTTCACCTTGACGATGTCACCCGGCTTCACCACATCGCGCGGGTCCTTCACGAACGTCTTCGACATCGCCGAGACATGCACCAGACCGTCCTGGTGGACGCCGATGTCCACGAAGGCCCCGAACGCGGCCACGTTCGTGACGACCCCTTCGAGCACCATCCCGGAGGCCAGGTCGGAGATCTTCTCGACGCCCTCCTTGAAGGTGGCCGTCTTGAAGGCGGGCCGCGGGTCGCGTCCGGGCTTCTCCAGCTCCTTCAGGATGTCCGTGACGGTCGGCAGACCGAACGTCTCGTCCACGAAGTCGGTCGGCCTGAGCGAGCGCAGCACACCGGTGTTGCCGATCAGGGAGGCGACCTCGCTGCCCGCCGTCTTCACCATCCGCCGAACCACGGGGTACGCCTCCGGGTGCACGCTGGACGCGTCCAGCGGGTCGTCCCCGCCCCGGATGCGCAGGAAGCCCGCGCACTGCTCGTACGCCTTCGGGCCGAGCCGGGCCACGTTCTTGAGGGTGGTACGGGACGTGAAGGGGCCGTTGGCGTCACGGTGCGCCACGATGTTCTCCGCGAGCCCGGAGGTGATGCCGGAGACGCGGGCGAGCAGCGGGGCGGAGGCCGTGTTCACGTCCACGCCCACGCCGTTCACACAGTCCTCGACCACCGCGTCCAGCGAACGGGAGAGCTTCACCTCGGACAGGTCGTGCTGGTACTGCCCGACGCCGATGGACTTCGGGTCGATCTTCACCAGCTCGGCCAGCGGATCCTGCAGGCGGCGCGCGATGGAGACGGCGCCGCGCAGCGACACGTCCATGTCGGGCAGCTCCTGCGAGGCGAACGCCGACGCCGAGTACACCGACGCCCCCGCCTCGGACACCATCACCTTGGTGAGGTTCAACTCCGGGTGCCTGGTGATGAGTTCACCGGCGAGCTTGTCGGTCTCGCGGGACGCCGTCCCGTTGCCGATCGCGATCAGCTCGACCGCGTGCTCCTTGGCGAGGCGGGCGAGCTTGGCGATGGCCTCGTCCCACTTGTTGGCCGGGACGTGCGGGTAGATGACGTCCGTCGCCACGACCTTGCCGGTCGCGTCGACCACGGCGACCTTGACGCCCGTACGGAAACCGGGGTCGAGGCCCAGCGTAGCGCGCGTGCCCGCCGGGGCGGCGAGCAGCAGGTCCCGCAGGTTCGCCGCGAAGACGTTCACCGCCTCGTCCTCGGCGGCCGTGCGCAGCCGAAGCCGCAGGTCGATGCCGAGGTGCACGAGGATGCGGGTGCGCCAGGCCCAGCGGACCGTGTCCGTGAGCCACTTGTCGCCGGGACGACCGCGGTCGGCGATCTGGAAGCGATGGGCGACGATCCCCTCGTACGAGGAGGGACCGGGCTGCTCGGAGGGCTCCTCGGGCTCCAGGACGAGGTCGAGGACCTCCTCCTTCTCACCGCGCAGTATGGCGAGGACGCGGTGCGAGGGCAGCTCCTTGAAGGGCTCGGCGAAGTCGAAGTAGTCGGCGAACTTGGCGCCCGCCTCCTCCTTGCCGTCCCGCACCTTGGCGGCCAGGCGCCCGCGCACCCACATGCGCTCGCGCAGCTCGCCGATCAGGTCGGCGTCCTCCGAGAACCGCTCCGTGAGGATCGACCGGGCGCCGTCCAGCGCGGCCTGCGGGTCGGCGACACCCTTGTCGGCGTCGACGAAAGCCGTCGCGGCGGCGAGCGGGTCGACCGACGGGTCGCCGAGCAGGCCCTCGGCCAGCGGCTCCAGGCCCGCCTCGCGCGCGATCTGCGCCTTCGTGCGCCGCTTCGGCTTGAACGGCAGATAGATGTCCTCGAGCCGCGCCTTCGTCTCGGCACCCCGGATCTGCGCCTCGACCTCCTCGGTGAGCTTGCCCTGCTCGCGCACCGATTCGAGGATCGCCGTGCGCCGCTCCTCCAGCTCCCGCAGATAGCGCAGCCGCTCCTCGAGGGTGCGCAGCTGCGCATCGTCGAGCATCTCGGTCGCTTCCTTGCGGTAGCGGGCGATGAAGGGCACCGTCGACCCGCCGTCGAGCAAGTCGACGGCGGCCTTGACCTGCCGCTCCCGTACGCCGAGCTCCTCGGCGATCCTGCCTTCGATGGACCCTACGAGGGGTGTCGTCACGATCCCGTACCGCCTTCTCCACTGAGGTTGCGCGGCAATTGTGGCAGGTGACACCGACAACGGGGGATCAGGGCGCCGATCGGCGCTGTCAGCCCTTGCCGGTCATGCCCTCGGGAAAGGCGCCGGCCGCGAGCGCCCGCATCAGGATGCCCCGCGCCAGCTCGGTGAGGCGCTCCACGCCCGCGGCGCCCAGATGCTCGTACGGGGCACGGTCCAGCCGGTCCGTGCGGTCCTCGATCTCCTGGCGCAGGGCCACCCCCGCCGCGGTCAACTCGCCCTCCGCGTCGAGCAGTCCGCGCTCGCGCAGCCGCTCGACCGCCGCGTCCCAGTGCGCCCGCGACCAGCCGCGCGTGCCCAGTGCCCACTTCGGGGCCATGCCCTTGCCGGTCGCGGTGTGGCTCACCAGGGCCTCGACGGGGTCGAGTTCCGCGTCGAGCAGCGCCGCGAGGTGACCGTCGCCCCGGTGCTCGCGCAGCAGCGTGGCGCCGTGCCAGAGGGCGAGGTGCGGCGCGTCGGGCACGGGCAGGTCGGCGTGCGCCGCGTACAGCGGACGCGCGGTCCTGGTGCAGGCCTCCGCGGCCCGAAGGGCGAGCTCCGCCGCCTCGGCGACCTCCTTGGAGGCGAGGACGTCCTCGCCGAGGAGCCGTCGCCAGGTCGCGTCGACGGCACGCGCGCGTGCCGCGAGGACGGTCTCCGGGGACGCCTTCTCCCACACCTCGGGCACATGCCGGGCCACCAGCTCGTGACGGAAGTTGTAGAACGTCGCCGTCACCGTGCCGGGACCCACCGGCCCCATGGCGGCGGCCCGTACGGCGAAGTACGCGCCGTTGCTGTCCTCGATCCCGAGGGCGGCCAGTTCCCGGCCCAGGTCCGGCGAGAAGTAGTGCGTCGAGTGCAGCGGGTTGAGGACGTTGTGGCAGCGCCGCCCGGCGCGCTCCGGCAGAGGTGTGGTCATGCCCGAAGGTTACCGACTAGTCGGTACGCCGGAAAGGCTGGAGGGACTATGGGGCGATGGCAGGAAAGGTGCGGGCGGGGCCGATGGCAGGAAAGGTGGGGTACTCGTCATTGCGGCCATCACCCCGCCCGCCAAGAATCGAGACCATGCGAACCGTTCTGGTCGTCCTCTTCGACGACGTGCAGAGCCTCGACGTCACAGGCCCCGTGGAGGTCTTCGCGGGCGCCGAGGCCTTCCGCGGCGGCTCGTACTGCATTCGCACCGCCTCACTGGACGGCGCGCCCGTGCGTACCACCAGCGGTCTCACCCTCGTCCCGGACCACACTCTCGCCGAAGCGCCCGTCCCGCACACCCTGCTGGTCCCGGGCGGCCGGGGCACCCGGCGCCCCGACCCCCGGCTGACCGACTGGCTGCGCGCGCACGGGCCGCGCGCCGAGCGCCTGGCCTCCGTCTGCACCGGCGCCATCCCGCTCGCCGAGGCGGGCCTTCTGGACGGCCGCCGCGCGACGACCCACTGGGCGTACTGCGACAAGCTCGCCCGCGACCATCCGGCCGTCGAGGTCGACCCCGACCCCATTTACGTGCGGGACGGAAAGGTGTCCACCTCGGCCGGCGTCACCTCCGGCATCGACCTCGCCCTCGCGCTCGTGGAGGAGGACCTCGGCCGCGAGGCCGCCCTGACGGTCGCCCGCCACCTCGTCGTCTTCCTGCGCCGCCCGGGCAACCAGGCCCAGTTCAGCGCCCAGCTGGCCGCGCAGACGGCGCGGCGCGAACCGCTCCGCGAGGTCCAGCAGTGGATCACCGAGCACCCCGGCGACGACCTGTCCGTCGAGTCGCTCGCCGCCCGCGCCCGGCTCTCGCCCCGGCACTTCGCCCGCGCCTTCCAGACCGAGACGGGCATGACCCCGGGCCGGTACGTCGACCGCGTCCGTCTCGAACACGCCCGGCGCCTCCTGGAGGACACCGCAGACGGAGTCGAGGGGATCTCCCGCGTCTGCGGCTACGGCACCCCCGAGGCGATGCGCCGTGCCTTCGTGAAGGCGCTCGGCACGGCACCGGCGGAGTACCGGCGCCGCTTCCGCCCCGCCCCGACCCGTTGACCGGCCCTCACCTGACGCCCCTGCCCCACCCACCCGTGGAAAGGAACCCGATGCAGATCGCCATCGTCCTCTTCGACCGCTTCACCGCCCTGGACGCCGTGGGACCCTACGAGACCCTCGGCCGCCTGCCCGGCGCGGAGACCGTCTTCGTCGCGGAGCACACCGGCCCCGTCCGCAACGAGAGCGGCAACCTGGCCCTGACCGCCGACAGGGCCCTGGCCGAGGTGCCGCACCCGGACATCGTCGTGGTCCCCGGCGGACCGGGCCAGACCCCGCAGATGGAGAACCGGGTCCTGCTGGACTGGCTGCGCGCCGCCGACGCCACGAGCACCTGGACGACCTCCGTGTGCACCGGCTCCCTGCTGCTGGCCGCCGCTGGGCTGCTCGAGGGCCGCCGGGCCACCTCGCACTGGCTGGCCCTCGACCACCTCAAGCGGTTCGGTGCCGAGCCGACCGGGGAGCGGGTGGTGTTCGACGGGAAGTACGTCACGGCGGCCGGCGTGTCGTCCGGCATCGACATGGGGCTCGCCCTGCTCGGACGGATCGCGGGCGACGAACACGCACAGGCCGTACAACTGCTGACGGAGTACGACCCGCAGCCGCCCTACGACGCCGGGTCACCCCAGAAGGCTCCTGCACATCTGGTGGCGGAGTTCCGGGCGAAGAGCCGCTTCATCATGGAGTAGTCGCGGTGGACGACGGAGCGGTCGTGGTGGCCGGCCGACTGGTTACGGTGGACGCCGGCGTGGTCCAGGTGAAGCGCGGCGGCCGGCGCTCCAGAAACGCGCCGACGCCCTCCGCGGTGTCGTCGCTCCCGCGCGCCTGCTCGGCCCAGTACGCGTCCCGGTCGGTCCGCCCATTGGCGAATTCCTTGGCGGACGCCTGCGTCAGCAGCGACCGCGCGGCCAGGACGCGGCTGAACTCCCCGGCCCGCTTGCCGAGTTCGCCCTCGGGCAGCACCTCGTCCACCAGGCCCGTGCGCAGCGCCCGTTCGGTGTCGATCAGCTCGCCCGAGAACAGCAGGTACTTGGCGGTCGCCGGACCCACCAGCGACACCAGCCGCCGGGTGGCCGAGGCGGCGTAGACGATCCCCAGTTTCGCAGGCGTCACTCCGAACTGCGCGCCCTCCTCCGCGAACCGCAGATCGCAGGCCGCCGCGAGCTGGGATCCGCCGCCGACGCAGTACCCGCGGATCGCCGCGAGCGTCGGCTTGGGGAACGCGGCGAGCGCCTCCTCGGCGTTCACGGCGAGCCCTTGCGCCTCGTCCGAGGAGCCCCGCAGCGTCGAGATGTCGGCCCCCGCGCAGAAGGTGCTGCCCTCGCCGGTGAGCACCAGTACACGGACGTCCGGGTCGGCCGCGAGCCCGTCGAGCAGGGGCGGCAGCGCCCTCCACATGTCGGCCGTCATGGCGTTGCGCTTGGCCGGGTGGTGAATGACGACGGTGGCGACCCCGTCGCCGACGCTGTGCAGCAGCTGCGGCTCCATACGCCGGATGCTATCCGCAACCCTCGAACGTACGATCAAGAAGGGGCCGGGCGCGAGGAGGCGCTGATGGCCAGGACCAAGGACAGGGCGCCGGACGACGCGACCACGAAACTGAACCGCGGCTTCAGCTGGACCGCCGCGTTCGGCGTGATCCTGGTGATCGCGGGGCTCGTCGGGCTCGTTTACACGGGTGTCGCGACCCTGACCTCGATGATCCTGTTCGGCTGGCTGCTGCTGATCGGCGGAGCGGTCGGACTGTTGCACGCGATTCAGGCCCGCGGCACCAACTTCTTCTGGCTCGGGGTGGTGGTCGCGGCCCTGAACATCGCGGCCGGAGTGGTGGTGATCCGCCGCCCGGACGCCGCGGCCGAGGCGCTCACCATGTTCGCGGCCCTGCTGTTCCTGACCGGCGGAGTGTTCCGGCTGGTCGGCAGCCTCGTGGTACGCGGTCCGCAGTTCGGCTGGACGCTCCTGCAAGGCGTCTTCGACCTGCTCCTCGGCGTCCTGGTGCTGGACAACTGGCCGAGCAGCAGCAAGTACGTCATCGGCTGCTTCTTCTCGCTCGCGCTGCTCTTCGACGGGCTGGGCCTGATCGCCACCGGCTTCGGCGGGCGGCGCATCGTACATCTGGTCTCGGGGCGCGGCCGCTGACGGACGAATCGGGCGAGCCCGGCGCCCAACCCGTACAACCCGAATAGTTCTCGAAGCAGACACCACACGGACAGGAGTGGTCACGCGGCCGACCGTTCCATGCGCCAACGGTCAGAAACCGTCGATAGTCGCTGACTTCTGTTCAGGGATGCGGTCCGGACCAGCGCGTTACCAACACTCGACGTGTGGTGACAATCGAGCGCAAGGGTGGCGACCGGACGATGGAGAACCACGGGCGGGGGTTCGACCCCCGCCCTGAAGGCGCCGGGGATGTGCCTCCCGATCGGAGACCGCCGGGTCCGCTGCCGTACGAGGGGGTGTGGCGGTTCACCGCTCCCGCCATCGACGCCTCGGTTCCGCAGGCACGACACGCCGTTCGTGACCTGCTCTTCCGTCAGCAAGTGCCAGTCTCGGACGACCTCGTCCACGGACTTTTGCTGATCGTCTCCGAACTGGTCACGAACGCCGTACGGCACGCGGCACTGCTCTCCCCGATGCTCGCCGTGGAGGTGGCCGTAGGAGCCGAGTGGGTGCGGGTCTCGGTGGAGGACAACCACCCCTACCGTCCCACCGCCCTGGAGGCCGACCACGGCCAGACCGGCGGCCGTGGGCTGTTGCTGGTGCGGGAGGTCGCCAGGGAGTCGGGCGGGGTGTGCGACGTCGAGCACACGACGAGTGGCGGCAAGGTGATCTGGGCCGCCCTGCCGCTCACTGCGAGCATCGTCTAGTGCCGCGGCAGGCAACGTTTGCCCGTCAAGGAGCGGCGTCCGGTGCGTGCTCTCGGCGTGCCGGCCGGAAGTCCTCGTACTGGACGTACTTGGGCTTTCGGCCGGTGCGGCGAGAGTGCGTGCCGGGCGTCGCGACGGGGCGAACGTTGCCTGTTGCGGCATTAGCACCCTCGGGGAGTCTTCGCGCAGACGGGACCGTCACCAGCCGGCGGACGGGCCCGTCAGCTCCCTGATCGCCGGGCGGGCCGCGTCCAGGACCGTCATGAACCACGCCGAGAAGGGGTCCTTCGCGTGCCGCTCCATGAGTTCGGCGGCGGTCACGAACGAGGTGTCCCCGACCTCCTCCGGATCGGGACGCAGCGACGACTGCACCATGCCGACGAAGAGGTGGTTGTACTCCTGCTCCACCAGGCCCGACTCCGGGTCCGGGTGGTTGTAGCGGACCGTGCCCGCCTCCGCGAGCAGCGAGGGCGAGACGCCGAGCTCCTCGTACGTCCGCCGGGCCGCCGCCGCGAAGGGCGCCTCGGCGGGGTAGGGGTGGCCGCAGCAGGTGTTGGACCAGACACCGGGGGAGTGGTATTTGCCCAGGGCGCGCTGCTGGAGCAGCAGCCGGCCGTGCTCGTCGAAGAGGAACACGGAGAAGGCCCGGTGCAGCTGTCCCGGTGGCTGATGGGCGGCGAGCTTCTCCGCCGTGCCGATCGTGTTGCCGTCCTCGTCGACCAACTCGAGCAAGATCGCTTCAACGGTGCCGTTCGACGAACTGTGCGTCGCGGTGGCAGGTGTGATCGGCATACCCATCCTTCGCATCGGTCTTCGAGCCCCAAGTCTGCCGTACGAAACCGGCACTCCCGGCACTTAGCGGCTCCCCGCATGTCCCGCTCCAGGAGCCCGGAGCGGGACACGCGGCCGACGTCTGTCAGTCACCGAAAGCGGCCGGACACTTGATCGTGCCCGGTGCCACGGACGGGGAACCGTCCAGGACAGGGGCCATCAGATGTTCGCCGGGACCCCCGGAGGCGGTGCCCGTCCGGCCCGTCGAACCCGGGCCGGATGCCGTAGTCCGCGGCCGGTTCACCGCGGTGCGCGGCGCACCCGCCGTACGGCGACGGACGCAGGCGCCGACGCGGGCACCGGGCGGACGGGAGGCGTCAGTCGCCGACGGCGACCGGACGCAGGACATAGCCCACGTAGCCGTACTCCCTCCCGTGTTCGCGGCGCATGGCGATCTCCGCCCGGGCACCCGCCACCGCCTCGGCCATGCCGGGCCTGGTGACATCGGCCACGTCGGCGTGGACGCCGAGCGCGTCGTAGTACTCGTCCCAGTCGGACTCCGGCTGGAGGTACACCCCCAGTACGGAGTACCCGGCGTCGCGCGCGACCCGGGTGTCCTGGTCGGCCGTGCGCAACGAGTCGTCCTCCCAGAACGCGCGGGCCTGGTCGGACGGCGTGTCGGTGGTCCACACACAGTGGGTGAGGACCAGCGTGCCGCCGGGGGCGAGCAGCCGCCGCCAGCGGCGCAGGGCGGTGTCGAAACCGATCAGATAGGCCGAGCCCTCGGCCCAGAGCAGGTCGAACGAGCCGTCGGGGTGGGTGAGCTCCCCCATGTCCCCGTGGACGGCGTCGATCGAGGCGGTCAGCCCCCGGGCCTCGGCGGCCGTCCGCAGTTCGTCGAGGAACGGTTCGTGCAGATCGACGGCCGTCACCTCGGCCGCGGCCTCGGCGGCCAGGAGCAGCGCCGAGCGGCCGGGGCCGCAGCCCAGGTCGAGCACGCGGGGACGGACGGGCAGTGGGCCCGCGAGTGAGAGCAGGTGACGGGTGGTGGCGTCGGAGCCGGGGCCCTGCCGGGGCAGTCGGTGACGCAGGGTGAAGAAAGCCTCGTGGAGGGCGTTGCGGCCGGACGAGTCGTGATGCTCGGACAACGTGGGAAACCTTTGGATGCGGGGGCCCGGGCCGCCGCGCACGCCGCTCGGCGTGGGTCAGCCGTGGACCCGGAGGATGGGGACGCACCTGTCGCCGCGCACAGCGGCACCGAACGCGACAGTCATCAACCCACCTCTTCCTCGGATCTCCGGCCACGCTAGCACCGCAGGCGCCGGCCACGCCCGCGAATTAAGAGCCCGCCGGCTCGATAGTCTTTCGAGAGCCCGCCGGATCAAGGGCCTCGTGAGAGCCCGTCGGATCAGGAGCCTCTTCAGGGCCCGTCGGGTCAGGAGCCTCTTCAGGGCCCGTCGGGTCAGGAGCTTCCTGACGGAGCCCTTCAGTGGCAGAGCTTTGCCTCGTGCTCCGCGTGTCCGCTCGGTTCCAGCTGGAAGGTGCAGTGCTCCACGTCGAAGTGGTGCCCCAGACAGCCCTGGAGCTCGTGGAGCATCTTCTCGTGGCCGATGGCGTTCAGGACGTCGGAGCTGACGACCACATGGGCGGAGAGAACCGGCATGCCCGACGTGATGGTCCAGGCGTGCAGGTCGTGCACGTCCTCGACGCCTGGCAGGGCCAGGATGTGGGTGCGCACCTCCGCCATGTCGACGTTCTTGGGCGCCGCCTCCAGGAGCACGTCGAGCGTCTCGTGGAGCAGCTTCCAGGTGCGCGGGACGATCATGATGCTGATGAGGATCGAGGCGATCGGGTCGGCCGCCTGCCATCCGGTGGTCATGATCACCACGGCGGAGATGATCACCGCCACCGAACCCAGCGCGTCCGCCACCACTTCCAGGAAGGCGCCGCGCACGTTCAGGCTGTCCTCCTGGCCGCGCAGCAGCAGCGTGAGCGAGATCGTGTTCGCGACCAGACCGATCAACCCGAAGACGATGGTCAGACCGCCCTCGGTGTCGGCGGGCGTCACGAAGCGGTGGATCGCCTCGTACAGGACGTAGCCGCCGACACCGAGCAGCAGCAGACAATTGGCGAGCGCGGCGAGGATCTCGGCCCGCGCGTAGCCGAACGTGCGGTTGCCGCTGGGCGGGCGGTTGGCGAAGTGGATCGCGAGCAGTGCCATGCCCAGTCCCACCGCGTCCGTCGCCATGTGTGCCGCGTCGGCGACGAGTGCGAGGGAATCGGCCATGAGGCCGCCGACGATCTCGACCACCATCACGGTGAGCGTGATCGACAGCGCGACCCGCAGCCTCCCGCGGTACGCGGCTGCCGCCGTGCCGCCGGCGGGCGCGCCATGGGCGTGTCCGTGATCGTGTCCAGCCCCCATGGAAGCCGCCTCCTGTGCTCTGCCCGGGATCACAGTGAACTACGGGCGGGGGGTATCGGGCAACGCGGCACCGAACACCGTTGTCATATGCTCTGACCTGCGGAAACGATCCGGCAGGTCAGAGCACACTCAAGATCGTTAATCCTGTGCCCGGGGGTGATGCAGCACCCACCCCTGCCACGCCGACTCCACCATCTCCCAGACCCCGCGCCGCGCGCTCCAGTCGAGTTCCCGCGCGGCCAGGTCGGCCGAGGCGACCGCGCGCGGCGCGTCCCCGGGGCGGCGCGGCTCGACGACCGGCCGCCGGGTGTCCCCGCTGACCTCGCCGATCAACGTGAGCAGTTCACGTACCGATACCCCTTCCCCGCGGCCGATGTTCACCGTGAGGTCGCCCGTCGCGCCGCCGGCCAGCCGCCGGGCCGCCGCGAGGTGCGCCTCGGCGAGGTCGGCGACGTGGATGTAGTCACGGACGCAGGTGCCGTCCGGCGTCGGGTAGTCGTCGCCGAAGATCCGCGGGGCCTCGTCGCGGGTGAGACGGTCGAAGACCATCGGGATCACGTTGAACACGCCGGTGTCGGCCAGCTCGGGCGTGGCCGCACCCGCCACGTTGAAGTAGCGCAGACACACGGTCGCGACGCCGTGGGCCCGGCCCGCCGCGCGGACCAGCCACTCGCCGGCGAGCTTCGTCTCGCCGTACGGGCTCATCGGCGCACAGGGAGTGTCCTCCGTGATGAGGTCCACATCCGGGTTGCCGTAGACGGCGGCGGAGGAGGAGAAGACGAAGCGCTTGACGCCGGCCCCGGCGACCGCCTCCAGGAGCGTCGCGAGCCCGCCCACGTTCTCCTGGTAGTAGCGCGTCGGCTGGGCCACGGACTCGCCGACCTGCTTGCGCGCGGCGAGATGCACCACGCCCGTCACCGAGTGCTCCGCGAGGACCCGCTTGAGCAGGTCCCCGTCCAGTGACGAGCCCTGCACCAGCGGAATGCTCTCCGGAAGCCGGTTCGGAACACCGGCCGAGAGGTCGTCGAGGGCGACGACGCGCTCCCCGGCCTCCGCCATCGCCCGCGCCACGTGTGCCCCGATGTATCCGGCCCCGCCTGTGATCAGCCATGTCATGGACGACCACCCTATGTCGGTCCGCCGTCGGCGGCTCCGGTGCCGGCCGCCGGTCCGACCGTCCTGCCCCACTACGTAACGGTCCGGAAGGTGTCGTGATCAATGACGCAAATAGCGCGTTCTGCGAGTGCGGGTTTGTGACACGGCCCCCGGATCACCGATGATGATCGCGGCGGAGGCGGTACGCAGATGTGGTTGATCGCGCAGTGAACGGGCGGTGAACGCCCGCTTCTCATCATCCGATAGCCTCTGCCGACATGCCGCCCAGCGGCCTGAGCCCCCTCGGGCCTGGGGCCCGGGGCCTTCCCACCACGTACACGCCCGGCGCGAGGCCGCGTCGGCACTCAGGGAGTGAGTTCGCTGTCGACCGCCATCCTCACCGGCCAGCCGGTCCCCGGATCGTCGCTCGAGGGCGATCTGCGGTCGCTCGGCTTCGACGTGCGGCTCGCCGGCGAAGCCGGTGACGCCGAGACACTGCTGGCCGCCGTACCGGCGGACCAGCGGGTCGCCGTCGTCGACGCCCGCTTCGTGGGGCACCTGCACGCACTGCGCCTCGGCCTCACGGACCCGCGGTTCGCGGCCTCCGCGCTGCCCGGTGCCGTATCGGTGCAGCCCGAGGCCCGCCGGGCGCTGACCCGTGCCGTGGCCCGTGAGAGCTCCGCCTCCGGCGGCCTCGCCGTCGCCACCGACAACCTCGCCGAGCGGCTCACCGCGGCCCTCGACGCGGACGGCGTCGCCGTGTACCGCCCCGAGCTCGGCACGCTCGTCGCCGCGGTCCCCACCGACCCGCAGGAGCGCAACGAGGCCCGGCAGGCCGTCTCCGCCGTGGACGACGAGGCCGTACGGCTGCGCAGCGCGGTGAAGGCCCGCGACGGCTTCTTCACCACGTACTGCATCAGCCCGTACTCGCGCTACATCGCCCGCTGGTGCGCCCGCCGCGGCCTGACCCCGAACCAGGTCACCACCGCCTCCCTGCTCACCGCGCTGATCGCCGCGGGCTGCGCCGCCACCGGCACCCGCGCCGGATTCGTCGCGGCCGGGCTGCTGCTCCTGTTCTCCTTCGTCCTGGACTGCACGGACGGGCAGCTCGCCCGCTACTCGCTCCAGTACTCGACGCTCGGCGCCTGGCTGGACGCGACCTTCGACCGTGCCAAGGAGTACGCCTACTACGCGGGCCTCGCCCTCGGAGCTGCCCGCGGCGGCGACGACGTATGGGCCCTCGCGCTCGGCGCGATGATCCTCCAGACCTGCCGGCACGTCGTGGACTTCTCCTTCAACGAGGCGAACCACGACGCCACCGCCAACACCAGCCCCACCGCCGCCCTCTCGGACAAGCTCGACAGCGTCGGCTGGACGGTCTGGGTGCGCCGGATGATAGTGCTGCCCATCGGTGAACGATGGGCGATGATCGCCGTCCTCACGGCGCTGACGACCCCCCGCATCACCTTCTACGCGCTGCTCGTCGGCTGCGCGTTCGCCGCGACGTACACCACGGCGGGCCGCGTACTGCGCTCGCTCACCCGCAAGGCCCGGCGCACGGACCGGGCGGCGCAGGCGCTGGCGGATCTCGCGGACAGCGGACCGCTCGTCGAACTGCTGGTGCGCTTCGCGCGCGGCACGGTCCGTATCGCGGCGCCCGTCAGTGCCGCCCTCGGCGGCGTCCTCGTGGTGACCTCGGCCCTGCTCTGGGGCGCGGGCTGGCAGACCGTCCTGTGCGCCGTCGGCTACGTGCTCCTGTCCGCCCTCGCCGTCGTCCGCCCCCTCAAGGGCGCCCTCGACTGGCTGGTGCCCCCCTTCTTCCGGGCCGCCGAATACCTCACCGTTCTGGTACTGGCGGCCAAAGCCGATGTGAACGGAGCACTTCCCGCGGCTTTCGGCCTGGTGGCCGCCGTCGCCTACCATCACTACGACACGGTGTACCGCATCCGCGGCAACGCCGGAGCCCCCCCGCACTGGCTGGTGCGGGCGATCGGCGGGCACGAAGGCAGGACGCTGCTGGTCACCGTCCTGGCCGCGCTGCTCACCGCCGCACAGTTCAAGGTCGCGCTCACGGCGCTCGCCGTGGCCGTGGCGCTGCTGGTGCTCGCCGAGAGCATCCGCTTCTGGGTGTCCTCCGGGGCCCCCGCCGTACACGATGAAGGAGAACCCGCATGATCGGCCTCGTGCTGGCGGCCGGCGCCGGACGGCGTCTGCGTCCCTACACCGACAGCCTCCCAAAGGCTCTCGTGCCGGTGGGCCCCGCGGGCATAGAGGACAGCATCACGGTCCTGGACCTGACCCTCGGCAACTTCGCCGAGATCGGTCTGACCGAGGTCGGGATCATCGTGGGCTACCGCAAGGAAGCCGTGTACGACCGCAAGGACGCCCTGGAGGCCAAGTACGGCCTCAAGATCACCCTCATCGACAACGACAAGGCCGAGGAGTGGAACAACGCCTACTCCCTGTGGTGCGGCCGTGACGCCCTCAAGGACGGTGTGATCCTCGCCAACGGCGACACCGTGCACCCGGTCTCCGTCGAGAAGACGCTGCTGGCCGCCCGCGGCGACGGCAAGCGCATCATCCTCGCCCTCGACACGGTGAAGAAGCTCGCCGACGAGGAGATGAAGGTCGTCGTGGACCCCGACAAGGGCGTCCGGAAGATCACCAAGCTGATGGAGCCCACCGAGGCCACCGGCGAGTACATCGGCGTCACCCTCATCGAGGGCGACGCCGCCGCCGACCTGGCCGACGCCCTGAAGACGGTGTGGGAGACGGACCCGCAGCAGTTCTACGAGCACGGCTACCAGGAGCTCGTCAACCGCGGCTTCAAGATCGACGTGGCGCCGATCGGGGACGTCAAGTGGGTCGAGATCGACAACCACGACGACCTCGCCAAGGGACGGGAGATCGCGTGCCAGTACTGACAAGGCTCATTCCCTCGCCGGTCGTCGTCGACATCCGCCCGGGTGCCCTGGACGACCTGGCGAGCGTGCTCTCCGACCAGAGGATCTCGCACTCCGGGAAGCTGGCCGTCGCCGTGAGCAACGGCTCCGGCGCGAGGCTGCGCGAGCGGATCGCCCCGGCCCTGCCCGGCGCCACCTGGTACGAGGTCGGCGGCGGCACCCTCGACGACGCGATCCGGCTGGCCGGTGCCATCAAGGCCGGCCACTACGACGCGGTCGTGGGCCTGGGCGGCGGCAAGATCATCGACTGCGCGAAGTTCGCCGCGGCGCGCGTCGGGCTCCCGCTGGTCGCCGTGCCCACCAACCTCGCGCACGACGGCCTGTGCTCGCCCGTCGCGACCCTCGACAACGACGCGGGCCGCGGCTCCTACGGTGTGCCCAACCCGATCGCGGTCGTCATCGACCTCGATGTGATCCGCGACGCCCCCGTACGGTTCGTGCGCTCCGGCATCGGTGACGCCGTCTCCAACATCTCCGCGATCGCGGACTGGGAGCTGGCCAACCGTGTCAACGGCGAGAAGATCGACGGTCTCGCGGCCGCGATGGCACGCCAGGCCGGAGAGGCCGTACTGCGCCACCCCGGCGGCATCGGCGACAACGACTTCCTTCAGGTGCTCGCCGAGGCACTGGTCCTCAGCGGGATCGCCATGTCGGTGTCGGGCGACTCACGGCCCTCGTCGGGCGCCTGCCACGAGATCAACCACGCCTTCGACCTGCTCTTCCCCAAGCGCGCGGCGAGCCACGGCGAGCAGTGCGGTCTGGGCGCGGCCTTCGCGATGTACCTGCGGGGGGCGCACGAGGAGTCGGCGTACATGGCCGAGGTGCTGCGCCGGCACGGGCTGCCGGTACTGCCCGAGGAGATCGGGTTCACCGTGGACGAGTTCGTGCAGGTCGTGGAGTTCGCTCCACAGACCCGGCCGGGCCGCTACACGATCCTCGAACACCTCGACCTGAAAACCAACCAGATCAAGGACATCTACTCCGACTATGCCAAGGCCATCAGTAGCTGAACTCCGCCCCGTCGTTCATCCCGCAGGGGTGAAGGACCGGCGCAGCGGTGAGCATTGGGCGGGACGCCTGTACATGCGAGAGATCTCGCTGCGCTGCGACCGCTACCTGGTGAACACCAGGATCACGCCCAACCAGCTCACGTACCTGATGACTGTCTTCGGCGTGCTCGCCGCCCCGGCCCTGCTGGTGCCGGGGATCCCGGGCGCCCTGCTCGGTGTGATCATGGTCCAGCTCTACCTGCTGCTCGACTGTGTCGACGGTGAGATAGCGCGCTGGAAGAAGCAGTTCTCGCTCGGCGGGGTCTACCTGGACCGGGTCGGTGCCTATCTGACCGACGCCGCGGTACTCGTCGGCTTCGGCCTGCGCGCCGCCGATCCCTGGGGTTCCGGGCGGATCGACTGGCTCTGGGCCTTCCTCGGCACCCTGGCGGCCCTCGGCGCGATCCTGATCAAGGCCGAGACCGACCTCGTCGGCGTCGCCCGCCACCAGGGCGGGCTGCCGCCGGTCAAGGAGTCGGCGTCCGAGCCGCGCTCGTCCGGCATGGCGTTGGCCCGCAAGGCCGCCGCCGCGCTGAAGTTCCACCGGCTGGTCCTCGGGATCGAGGCGTCCCTGCTGATCCTGGTGCTGGCCATCGTGGACTCGGTCCGCGGGGACCTGTTCTTCACCCGCCTCGGCGTCGCGGTCCTGGCCGGCATCGCCATCCTCCAGACCGTGCTGCACCTCGTGTCCATCCTCGCCTCCAGCAGGCTGAAGTGAGTACGGCGATGAAGGTCGGCGCGGTCATCATCACCATGGGCAACCGCCCCGACGAACTCCGAGCCCTGCTGGACTCCGTCGCCAAGCAGGACGGCGACCGGGTCGAGGTGGTCGTGGTCGGCAACGGCTCGCCCGTCCCGGACGTCCCCGACGGCGTGCGCACCGTCGAGCTGCCCGAGAACCTCGGCATACCCGGCGGCCGCAACGTGGGCATCGAGGCCTTCGGGCCCGGTGGCACGGATGTCGACGTCCTGCTGTTCCTCGACGACGACGGTCTCCTCGCCACCCACGACACCGCCGAGCTGTGCCGCACGGCCTTCGCGGCCGACCCCGAGCTCGGCATCATCAGCTTCCGGATCGCGGACCCCGAGACCAAGGAGACCCAGCGCCGCCACGTACCGCGGCTGCGCGCCTCCGACCCGATGCGCTCCTCGCGCGTGACCACCTTCCTCGGCGGCGCCAACGCGGTCCGTACGAAGGTCTTTGCCGAGGTCGGCGGACTTCCGGACGAGTTCTTCTACGCCCATGAGGAAACCGACCTGGCATGGCGGGCCCTCGACTCGGGCTGGATGATCGACTACCGGTCCGACATGGTGCTGTACCACCCCACGACCGCCCCATCGCGGCATGCCGTGTACCACCGCATGGTGGCCCGCAATCGCGTCTGGCTCGCGCGCCGAAACCTTCCCGCGCCGCTCGTCCCGGTCTACCTCGGCGTCTGGATGCTCCTGACCCTGGCCCGCCGTCCCTCGGGACCTGCCCTGAAGGCGTGGTTCGGCGGTTTCAAGGAGGGCTGGACCACTTCCTGCGGGCCCCGGCGTCCCATGAAGTGGCGTACGGTGTGGCGGCTGACCCGCCTCGGTCGTCCTCCTGTCATCTGACAAGCGGCTACGCCTTCTGACAAGCTCGTTCCCGGGAGGACGTTCGCCGTACTCCGGTCCAGTGCCCCCAGCCCCTGCCCCACCAGGCCGTGCGCATCATGAAGACGAAAGTTTCCATTTGTGAGTGAGACAACGCATGACGGAACTGTCGCGGTGAGCGACCGTCCGTCCCCCGATGACGGGCTCTCCGCGGCCGACCTGGCCGCCAAGTACGGGCTCGCGGTCAGCGGCGCCCGGCCCGGACTCGTCGAGTACGTGCGTCAGCTGTGGGGGCGGCGGCACTTCATCCTTGCCTTCTCGCAGGCGAAACTCACCGCGCAGTACAGCCAGGCCAAGCTCGGCCAGCTGTGGCAGGTGGCGACGCCGCTGCTGAACGCGGCCGTGTACTACTTCATCTTCGGCGTGATCCTCAAGGCCAGCCGGGGCATGTCGCACGACACCTACATCCCGTTCCTGGTGACCGGTGTCTTCGTCTTCACCTTCACGCAGAGCTCCATCATGGCGGGCGTCCGCGCGATCTCGGGCAACCTGGGGCTGGTGCGCGCGCTGCACTTCCCGCGCGCCTCGCTACCCATCTCCTTCGCGCTCCAGCAGCTCCAGCAGCTGCTGTTCTCGATGATCGTGCTGTTCGTCGTGGTGATCGGTTTCGGCAGCGCGCCGGGTCTGTCCTGGCTGCTGATCGTCCCGGTGCTGGTGCTGCAGTTCCTCTTCAACACCGGCCTCGCGCTGATCGTGGCGCGCCTGGGCGCCAGAACGCCGGACCTCGCCCAGCTGATGCCGTTCATCCTGCGCACCTGGATGTACACCTCGGGCGTCATGTTCTCCATCAGCAACATGCTCGTCGGACGGCCCGAATGGTTCATCCGCGCGCTCCAGGTGAACCCGGCCGCGATCTACATGGACCTGATGCGCTTCGCCCTCATCGACGGTTACGGCGCCTCGCACCTGCCGCCCCATGTGTGGGCCATCGCCACCTTCTGGGCCGTGGTCGTCGCCGTCGGCGGGTTCGTGTACTTCTGGAAGGCGGAAGAGAGGTACGGCCGTGGCTGAGCAGACTTCCCACATCCCGACCGTGATCGCGGACGAGCTGCACATCGTCTACCGCGTGAACGGCGCCAAGACCGGCAAGGGCAGCGCCACCGCCGCCCTCAGCCGCATCATCAAGCGCGGCGAGGAGCGGGGCGTACGCAAGGTGCACGCCGTCAAGGGCGTCTCCTTCACGGCCTACCGCGGCGAGGCCATCGGCCTGATCGGCTCCAACGGCTCCGGCAAGTCCACGCTCCTGCGTGCCATCGCCGGTCTGCTGCCCGCCGAGAAGGGCAAGGTCTACACCGACGGCCAGCCCTCGCTGCTCGGCGTGAACGCCGCCTTGATGAACGACCTCACGGGCGAACGCAACGTCATATTGGGCGGGCTCGCGATGGGCATGTCCCGCGAGCAGATCAGGGAACGCTACCAGGAGATCGTCGACTTCTCGGGCATCAACGAGAAGGGCGACTTCATCACCCTGCCGATGCGCACCTACTCCTCCGGCATGGCGGCGCGGCTGCGCTTCTCCATCGCGGCCGCCAAGGACCACGACGTCCTCATGATCGACGAGGCCCTCGCCACCGGAGACCGCTCCTTCCAGAGGCGCTCCGAGGACCGCATCCGTGAGCTGCGCAAGAGCGCGGGCACGGTGTTTCTGGTCAGCCACAACAACAAGTCGATCCGCGACACCTGCGACCGCGTGCTCTGGCTGGAGCGCGGTGAGCTGCGGATGGACGGGCCGACCGAAGAGGTCCTCAAGGAGTACGAGAAGTTCACGGGCAAGTAGTCCGTAACGCCCAGGGCCCCGCCGCAACGGTTCGGCGGGGCCCTGCGTCTGCAAAGGAAACGCCAACTCCTGCTGGCCTTAGGAATCTTGACACCAATCGGTGTGTTGTTGTGATGTGCAGGACACCCCGACGAACCGCGCTGCGTTGTACAACGTAAGCTGTACCGGTGCTGAATCGCGGCAAGTGGGGCGATACTGCGCGACACCCGGCACCGGCGCGCCGCGCGGAGTCCCGGGCGGCGTGTCCGAAATGGGCACTATTGGGTCGGCAGTGTAGAACGGGAGATGTGACGGCAATGGCTACGGAAACTCTCCAGCTCCGCGACGCGTGTGCCGTCCCCGCGCCGGGCGGCGAGCGGTGACCCAAGCCGGTACGGCGCGCACTGGTGAGACGGAGCGCGGAACGCTCGACAAGGCTGCGGGCGAGAACTTCCCCGTGGCTCCCTTCTTCCTGCCCCAGGCCTGGCGCGACGATCTGATGGCCGTCTACGGCTTCGCCCGCCTCGTCGACGACATCGGTGACGGTGACCTCGCCCCGGGTGGCGCGGACGCCAGGCTGCTCGGCGTGTCGCCCGAAGAGGCCGAGGACCGTCTCGTACTCCTGGACGCCTTCGAGGCCGATCTGCGGCGCGTGTTCGACTCGACGCCGCACCACCCGCTGCTGCGCCGCCTGCAGCCCACGGTCCGCCGCGCGGACCTCACCCCCGAACCCTTCCTCGGGCTGATCGCGGCCAACCGCCAGGACCAGCTGATCAAGCGGTACGAGACCTATGACGACCTCGTGGCCTACTGCGAGCTGTCCGCCAACCCCGTCGGCCGCCTGGTGCTGTCCGTCACCGGCACCTCCACGTCCGAGCGGATTCGCCGCTCGGACGCGGTGTGCACGGCGCTGCAGATCGTCGAGCACCTCCAGGACGTCGCCGAGGACCTCGGCCGCGACCGCATCTACCTGCCGGCCGAGGACATGAAGCGCTTCCATGTCCAGGAGGCGGATCTCGCCATGGCCACAGCAGGCGCATCGGTGCGCGCGCTGGTTGCATACGAAGCAGAACGCGCGCTCCACCTCCTGAATGAAGGCACCCCCCTCGTGGGTAGCGTCCACGGCAGGTTGAAGCTGCTGCTCGCGGGGTTCGTGGCAGGGGGAAGGGCGGCGATCCGTGCGATCGCCGCCGCTGAATACGACGTACTTCCCGGCCCGCCCAAGCCCGGCAAGCTCCAGTTGCTGCGCGAGGTGGGAGTGACTCTGCGAGGAGAGGGGTGATCCGGACCGTGGAGTCGGAACAACACGTGTCCGCACCGGTACTCGCCGCTTACAGCTACTGCGAGGCAGTGACCGGTCAGCAGGCTCGTAATTTCGCCTATGGCATCAGACTTCTGCCGACGCCCAAGCGTCGTGCGATGTCGGCGCTCTACGCGTTCTCACGGCGTGTCGACGACATCGGCGACGGCGCGCTGGCGCCGGATGTGAAGGCGGCGCGGCTCGAGGACACCCGGGCGCTGCTCGCCCGGGTGCGCGAGGGCCGGGTCGACGAGGACGACACCGACCCGGTCGCGGTCGCCCTCAGCCACACCGCCGCGTACTTCCCGGTGCCGCTGGGCGGCCTCGACGAACTCATCGACGGCGTCCTGATGGACGTACGCGGTGAGACGTACGAGACCTGGGACGACCTGAAGGTGTACTGCCGGTGCGTGGCCGGGGCGATCGGGCGGCTCTCGCTCGGCGTGTTCGGTACGGAACCGGGGGCGCGTGGCGCCGAGCGCGCGCCGGAGTATGCGGACACGCTCGGGCTCGCGCTTCAGCTCACCAACATCCTGCGGGACGTACGGGAGGACGCCGCGAGCGGGCGCACCTATCTGCCCGCCGACGACCTCGCGAAGTTCGGCTGCTCGGCCGGGTTCAACGGCCCGACCCCGCCCGAGGGCTCCGACTTCGCGGGCCTCGTCCACTTCGAGGTGCGACGGGCCCGCACCCTTTTCGCCGAGGGCTACCGGCTGCTGCCCATGCTCGACCGGCGCAGCGGCGCCTGTGTCGCGGCCATGGCCGGCATCTACCGGCGGCTCCTCGACCGCATCGAGCGCGAGCCGGAGGCCGTGCTGCGCGGCCGCGTCTCGCTACCGGGGCGCGAGAAGGCGTACGTCGCCGTGCGCGGTCTCTCCGGTCTGGACGCCCGGCATGTCTCGCGGCGTACCGTCAGGAGGCGTACCTGATGGACAATATGGGCCAAGGTGATTACACCGGCGAAAAGCGGCACGCAACCCTCCGGCACCGGGTGGCGTCCCTGACTGCGATGGCCTGCCGTACACCGTTCAATCACCGCGGCACGGCCGCTGGGGAGGGTGCACGATGAGCGAGGACACGCAGCCCACGGGGACTTCGGGCCGCCCGGAAGGGGCTGCCGCCGTGGTGGTCGGCGGCGGGCTGGCGGGAATCACCGCCGCGCTCGCGCTGGCCGACGCCGGGGTGCGTGTCACCCTGCTCGAAGGCCGGCCGCGGCTCGGCGGGCTCGCCTTCTCCTTCCAGCGCGGCGAACTCACTGTGGACAACGGACAGCATGTGTATCTGCGCTGCTGCACCGCCTACCGCTGGTTCCTCGACCGCATCGACGGGGCCGCTCTCGCGCCTCTGCAGGATCGTCTCGACGTGCCCGTTCTCGACGCCGAGGCGAAACCCGGGCGGCGGCTCGGCAGAATCGGCCGCAGCGCGCTGCCCGTACCTCTGCATCTCGCGCGCAGTCTGGCGACGTATCAGCATCTGTCGCTCGCCGAGCGCGCCAAGGTCGGCCGTGCCGCACTGGCGCTCAAAGCGCTCGATCTCGACGATCCGGCCCTCGACGACCAGAACTTCGGCCAATGGCTCGCCGAACACGGTCAGTCGGAGCGTGCCGTCGAGGCACTGTGGGACCTGGTGGGGGTCGCCACCCTCAACGCGGTGGCCGGCGACTCCTCGCTCGGGCTCGCCGCGATGGTGTTCAAGACCGGTCTGCTGTCCGACCCGGGCGCGGCCGACATCGGCTGGTCCCGCGTCCCGCTGGGCGAACTGCACGACACACTGGCCCGCAAGGCGCTCGACTCCGCGGGCGTGCGTACCGAAGTCCGTACACGCGTCACCTCCATCTCCCTTAACGAGAACGGGCGTTGGAGTGTTCAGGTTCCCGGCGAGACGCTCGACGCCGACACCGTCGTCCTCGCGGTACCCCAGCGCGAGGCCCACGATCTGCTGCCCGAGGGAGCGCTGGACGCCCCCGAACGGCTGCTGGAGATCGGCACCGCGCCGATCCTCAACGTCCATGTCGTCTACGACCGGAAGGTGCTCGCGCGACCGTTCTTCGCCGCCCTCGGCTCCCCGGTGCAGTGGGTCTTCGACCGCACCGACGCGTCCGGACTGCGGGAAGGGCAGTATCTCGCCCTGTCGCAGTCGGCCGCCCAGGACGAGATCGACGAACCCGTCGCCGTCCTGCGCGAGCGCTATCTGCCGGAGCTGGAGCGGCTGCTGCCCGCCGCGCGCGGCGCGGAGGTGAAGGACTTCTTCGTGACCAGGGAGCGCACCGCGACGTTCGCCCCCACTCCAGGCGTCGGGCGGCTGCGGCCCGGCGTCCGCACCAGAGCCCCCGGCCTGTATCTGGCCGGCGCGTGGACCGCCACCGGGTGGCCCGCGACCATGGAGAGTGCGGTCCGCAGCGGTGTCGGTGCGGCGCGAGCCGCACTGGGCGCCCTGGGCCGGCCCCGCGACCACCTCCTCGCGTTCGAGGAGGCGGCCTGATGCTCGACGAGCGCGCGGCAGACCCCCGCACCCCCGGTACCGCAACAAGAGGAGAGACTGTGCCCACTGTGCCCCCGGCCGACAAGGCTGCCGACGCGGTGGACGTGACCGCGCTCCTGGAGCGCGGCCGGACCCTGGCCACACCGGTGCTGAAGGCGGCCGTGGACCGCCTGGCGTCGCCCATGGACACCGTCGCCGCCTACCACTTCGGCTGGATCGACGCCCAGGGCAACCCCGCGGACGGCGACGGCGGCAAGGCCGTGCGCCCCGCGCTGGCCGTGCTCTCCGCGCAGGCCGCCGGTGCCGCCCCCGAGGTCGGCGTGCCCGGCGCGGTCGCGGTCGAGCTGGTGCACAACTTCTCGCTGCTGCACGACGACCTGATGGACGGCGACGAACAGCGCCGCCACCGCGACACCGTCTGGAAGGTGCACGGCCCCGCCCAGGCGATCCTCGTCGGCGACGCCCTGTTCGCGCTGGCCAACGAGATCCTCCTCGAACTCGGCACCGTCGAGGCCGGCCGCGCCACCCGCCGGCTGACCAGCGCGACCCGCGCCCTCATCGACGGTCAGGCCCAGGACATCTCCTACGAGCACCGCGACCGCGTCAGCGTCGAGGAGTGCCTGGAGATGGAGGGCAACAAGACGGGCGCCCTGCTCGCCTGCGCCTGCTCCATCGGCGCGGTCCTCGGCGGCGCGGACGACCGTACCGCTGACACGCTGGAGAAGTACGGCTACCACCTCGGCCTGGCCTTCCAGGCCGTCGACGACCTCCTCGGCATCTGGGGCGACCCGGAGGCCACCGGCAAGCAGACCTGGAGCGATCTGCGCCAGCGCAAGAAGTCCCTGCCGGTCGTGGCCGCGCTCGCCGCGGGCGGGCCCGCCTCCGAGCGGCTCGGCGAACTGCTCGCCGAGGACGCCAAGGCCAGCGACTTCGAGAACTTCTCCGAGGAGGAGTTCGCCGTGCGCGCCGCGCTCATCGAGGAGGCGGGCGGCCGCGAGTGGACCGCCCAGGAGGCGCGCCGCCAGCACACCATCGCCATCGAAGCCCTGGACGCCGTGGAGATGCCCGACCAGGTGCGGGCCCAGCTCGTGGCGCTCGCCGACTTCGTCGTCGTACGGAAGAGATGATCACTATCGGTCGAATAAACCTCGCGTAGTCGCCGGCCGGTGCTTCTCCCAAGCTCTCAACTCCGTTCGAGCAGGGTGGGACCCCCATGAGACAGACGCACCGGCCGACGGCGGACCCAGCAGAGACGTACCACTGCACGAAGGGGAAGCCATGACAGCGACGACCGACGGAAGCACCGGGGCACTGCCGCCCCGCGCTGCCGCGGCCAGCGAAATCCACCCAGAGACGACTCCCGTGGCGGCCGGGACAGTCGAGACCCGAGACGTCGCCACGCACGCCATACAGCGCGCCACCGATTTCCTGCTCTCACGGCAGGACGCGGAGGGCTGGTGGAAGGGCGACCTCGAGACGAACGTCACGATGGACGCCGAGGACCTGCTCCTCCGTCAGTTCCTGGGAATCCGCGACGAGACGACCACACGCGCCGCCGGACTGTTCATCCGCGGCGAGCAGCGCGCGGACGGCACCTGGGCCACCTTCTACGGCGGCCCAGGCGAACTCTCCACCACCATCGAGGCGTACGTCGCCCTGCGGCTGGCCGGGGACGGCCCGGACGAGCCGCACATGGCAAGGGCGGCCGCCTGGATCCGCGAGCGGGGCGGCATCGCCTCGGCCCGCGTCTTCACCCGGATCTGGCTCGCCCTGTTCGGCTGGTGGAAGTGGGACGACCTGCCCGAACTCCCTCCGGAACTCATCTACTTCCCGAAGTGGATGCCGCTCAACATCTACGACTTCGGCTGCTGGGCGCGGCAGACGATCGTGCCGCTGACCATCGTCTCGGCGAAGCGCCCGGTGCGACCCGCGCCGTTCCCGCTCGACGAGCTGCACACCGACGCCCGCGACCCCAACCCGGTCAAACCCCTTGCCCCCGTGGCGAGTTGGGACGGGGTTTTCCAGCGTCTCGACAAGGCCCTGCACCAGTACCGCAAGGTCGTCCCACGTCGGCTGCGCCGGGCCGCGATGAACACGGCGGCGCGCTGGATCATCGAACGGCAGGAGAACGACGGCTGCTGGGGCGGCATCCAGCCACCCGCGGTGTACTCGGTCATCGCGCTGCACCTGCTCGGCTACGACCTCCAACACCCCGTGATGCGTGAGGGGTTGGCGTCGCTGGACCGGTTCGCCGTCTGGCGCGAGGACGGGGCCCGGATGATCGAGGCCTGTCAGTCGCCGGTCTGGGACACCTGCCTCGCCACCATCGCGCTCGCCGACGCGGGCCTGCCCGCCGACCATCCGCAGCTGGTGAAGGCCGCGGACTGGATGCTCGGTGAGGAGATCGTGCGGCCCGGGGACTGGGCGGTGAAGCGGCCCCACCTTCCGCCCGGGGGTTGGGCCTTCGAGTTCCACAACGACAACTACCCCGACATCGACGACACCGCCGAGGTCGCCCTCGCGCTGCGCCGAGTCCGCCACCACGACCCGGAGCGCGTCGAGCACGCCATCGGGCGCGGGCTGCGCTGGAACCTCGGTATGCAGTCCAAGGACGGCGGCTGGGGCGCCTTCGACGTCGACAACACCAGCGCCTTCCCCAACCGGCTCCCGTTCTGCGACTTCGGGGAGGTCATCGACCCGCCGTCCGCCGACGTCACCGCCCATGTGGTGGAGATGCTCGCGGTCGAGGGGCTCTCGCACGACCCGCGCACCCGCCGGGGCATCGAGTGGCTGCTCGCCCACCAGGAGCCGGACGGCTCATGGTTCGGCCGCTGGGGCGTCAACTACGTCTACGGAACGGGGTCGGTGCTCCCGGCGCTCGTGGCCGCCGGACTGCCTGCCTCGCATCCGGCGATCCGCCGGGCCGTCGCCTGGCTGGAAACCGTCCAGAACGACGACGGCGGCTGGGGCGAGGACCTGCGCTCCTACCACGAGGTCGCCGAGTGGAGCGGACGCGGCGCCTCGACCGCCTCCCAGACCGGCTGGGCGCTGCTCGCCCTGCTGGCCGCGGGGGAGCGGGACTCCAAGGCGGTGGAACACGGGATCGCCTGGCTCGCGGAGACCCAGCTGGCGGACGGCTCCTGGGACGAGCCGTACTTCACCGGCACCGGGTTCCCGTGGGACTTCTCGATCAACTACCACCTCTACCGGCAGGTCTTCCCGCTCACCGCGCTCGGCCGCTATGTCCACGGCGAACCGAGCTTCGTTCACGGCGAGTCGCTCGCCGAGGTCAAGGGGGGTTGATGAGCACGAAGCCCGATCCGGCCCCGCTGCTGATCGCCTGCGCGCTCGGCATCGAGCACCTCGCCCTGCGCAGCGGCGACCGTACCGGGGCCGACGGGCCCGTCACCGTGCTGCGCACCGGCATGGGTCCCAAGGCAGCCGAACGCTCTCTCGCCCGGGTCCTGGCCGACCCGGCGCTGAGTGAGGCCGCCGTCCTGGCCACGGGCTTCTGCGCGGGGCTCTCCCCGGGCATGCACCCCGGTGACCTGGTGGTCGCCGAGGAGACCCGGGACCCACGCGGCAGCACCCCGTGCGTGGGCACCGAACTGCTCGTCAAGGAACTCGTGCGCACCGTGCCCGGGCGCACCGTCCACACCGGGCCACTCACCGGCTCCGATCACGTCGTCCGAGGTCACGAGCGGTCGGAACTGCTCGCGACCGGCGCGATCGCGGTCGACATGGAATCCGCGGCGACGCTCCACAGCGCCGTACGTGCGGGCGTGCGTCCGGTTGCGGCCGTACGGGTGGTCGTGGACGCTCCAGAACATGAACTCGTCCGAATCGGCACAGTGCGCGGTGGAATATCAGCTTTCCGTGTTCTTCGTGCCGTCCTTCCCGCTTTCTTTGAATGGCACCGTTCTTTGTTGCTCCCCCGGAGGTGAGCCAGATGGCCATGCCGCTTCGGCAGTCCATGAAGGTCGCTGCGTACCTGTTTGAACAGAAGCTCAGGAAGCGGGACAAGTTCGCGCTGCTGGTCGAGTTGGAACCCCTCTTCGCCTGCAACCTCAAATGCGAGGGCTGCGGCAAGATCCAGCACCCGGCGGGGGTGCTCAAGCAGCGCATGCCCGTTGCCCAGGCCGTGGGAGCGGTTCTCGAATCCGGCGCGCCGATGGTGTCCATCGCCGGAGGCGAGCCGCTGATGCACCCGCAGATCGACGAGATCGTGCGGCAGTTGGTGGCCAAGAAGAAATTCGTCTTCCTGTGCACGAACGCGCTGTTGATGCGCAAGAAGATGGACAAGTTCAAGCCCTCGCCGTATTTCGCCTGGGCCGTGCACATCGACGGGCTGCGCGAGCGGCACGACGAGTCGGTGGCCAAGGAAGGCACCTTCGACGAGGCGGTCGCGGCCATCAAGGAGGCCAAGCGGCGCGGCTTCCGGGTCACCACCAACTCGACCTTCTTCAACACCGACACCCCGCAGACCGTCATCGAGGTCCTCAACTTCCTCAATGACGACCTGAAGGTGGACGAGATGATGCTCTCGCCCGCCTACGCCTACGAGAAGGCACCCGACCAGGAGCACTTCCTCGGCGTCCAGCAGACCCGGGAGCTGTTCAAGAAGGCCTTCTCGGGCGGCAACCGCCGCCGCTGGCGGCTCAACCAGAGCCCGCTCTTCCTGGACTTCCTGGAAGGCAAGGTCGACTTCCCGTGCACCGCATGGGCGATCCCCAGCTATTCGCTCTTCGGCTGGCAGCGGCCCTGCTACCTGATGAGCGACGGGTACGTGCAGACGTACAAGCAGCTCCTGGAGGACACCGACTGGGACTCCTACGGGCGCGGCAAGGACGAGCGGTGCGCGAACTGCATGGCGCACTGCGGCTACGAGCCGACGGCCGTCCTCGCCACGATGGGCTCCCTCAAGGAGTCGCTGCGCGCCGCCCGCGAGACCTTCACGGAAAGCCGCGGGTGACGACATGACCGCCGTTTCCTTGGGCCTCCCCGAGGTGCCGGTCCGACCGATCGCCGAACGCCGTGTGTCGCGGCGGATCCAGGTCGGAGCGGTGGCGGTCGGGGGCGGAGCACCCGTTTCGGTGCAGTCGATGACGACGACGCGTACGTCGGACATCGGTGCCACCCTGCAGCAGATCGCGGAACTCACCGCGTCCGGCTGCCAGATCGTGCGCGTCGCCTGTCCCACGCAGGACGACGCGGACGCCCTCGCGACCATCGCCCGCAAGTCCCAGATCCCGGTGATCGCGGACATCCACTTCCAGCCCAAGTACGTGTTCGCGGCCATCGACGCGGGCTGTGCCGCGGTGCGGGTGAACCCGGGCAACATCAAGCAGTTCGACGACAAGGTCCGTGAGATCGCGCGGGCCGCCTCGGACGCCGGGACTCCGATCCGGATCGGGGTCAACGCCGGTTCGCTCGACCGGCGGCTGCTGCAGAAATACGGCAAGGCGACGCCCGAGGCACTGGTCGAGTCGGCGTTGTGGGAGGCGTCTCTCTTCGAGGAGCACGGGTTCCGGGACATCAAGATCTCGGTGAAGCACAACGACCCGGTGGTGATGGTCAACGCGTACCGGCAGCTCGCCGCCCAGTGCGACTACCCGCTGCACCTCGGTGTGACGGAGGCCGGTCCGGCGTTCCAGGGCACGATCAAGTCCGCCGTCGCCTTCGGGGCACTGCTCAGCGAGGGCATCGGGGACACCATCCGGGTCTCCCTGAGCGCCCCGCCCGCAGAGGAGGTCAAGGTCGGCCTGCAGATCCTGGAGTCGCTGAACCTGAAGCAGCGCCGCCTGGAGATCGTCTCGTGTCCGTCCTGCGGACGCGCCCAGGTCGACGTCTACAAGCTGGCCGACGAGGTCACGGCCGGTCTGGAGGGGATGGAGGTCCCGTTGCGCGTCGCGGTCATGGGCTGCGTCGTCAACGGCCCCGGCGAGGCGCGGGAGGCGGACCTGGGGGTCGCCTCCGGCAACGGCAAGGGGCAGATCTTCGTCAAGGGCGAGGTCATCAAGACCGTGCCCGAGTCGAAGATCGTCGAGACCCTCATCGAGGAAGCGATGAAGATCGCCGAGCAGATGGAGAAGGACGGCGTCGCCTCCGGCGAACCCGCCGTCACCGTGAGCTGATCAGCACGGACCGAGAGGGGGCCCGAGCGTGACGATTCTGGAGAGCATCCGGGGACCACGCGACCTGAAGGCGCTGTCCGAGGCGGACGTCGGTGAACTGGCGGATGAGATCAGGGAGTTCCTGGTGCACGCGGTCGCCAGGACCGGCGGTCACCTCGGACCCAATCTGGGGGTGGTGGAACTGTCCGTCGCGCTCCACCGGGTTTTCGAGTCACCCGTCGACCGCATCCTGTGGGACACCGGCCACCAGAGCTACGTACACAAGCTGCTGACGGGACGCCAGGACTTCTCCAAGCTGCGCGGAAAGGGTGGCCTGTCCGGCTATCCCTCGCGCGAGGAGTCCGAGCACGACATCATCGAGAACAGTCACGCCTCCACGGCGCTCGGCTGGGCGGACGGGCTCGCCAAGGCCCGTCAGGTGCAGGGCGAGAAGGGCCATGTCGTCGCGGTCATCGGCGACGGCGCGCTGACCGGCGGCATGGCGTGGGAGGCGCTGAACAACATCGCAGCCGCCAAGGACCGCCCGCTGATCATCGTCGTCAACGACAACGAACGCTCGTACGCGCCGACCATCGGTGGCCTCGCCAACCACCTCGCGACCCTGCGGACGACCGACAGTTACGAGAAGGTCCTCGCCTGGGGCAAGGACGTACTGCTGCGCACCCCCGTTGTCGGACACACCCTCTACGAGTCGCTGCACGGTGCGAAGAAGGGGTTCAAGGACGCCTTCGCGCCGCAGGGCATGTTCGAGGACCTGGGGCTCAAGTACGTCGGGCCGATCGACGGGCACGACGTCGGGGCCGTGGAGTCCGCGCTGCGCCGCGCTAAACGTTTCCACGGGCCGGTGCTGGTGCACTGCCTGACCGAGAAGGGGCGCGGTTACGAGCCGGCGCTCGCGCACGAGGAGGACCACTTCCACACGGTCGGTGTGATGGACCCGCTGACGTGCGAGCCGCTCGCGCCCTCGGGCGGCCCGTCCTGGACCTCGGTGTTCGGGGACGAGATCCTCCGGATCGGCGAGGAGCGGGACGACGTCGTGGCGATCACGGCGGCCATGCTGCATCCGGTGGGGCTCGGGAAGTTCGCCGAGCGGTTCCCCGACCGGGTGTGGGACGTGGGGATCGCCGAACAGCACGCCACGGTGTCGGCGGCCGGGCTCGCCACCGGCGGTCTCCACCCGGTCGTCGCCGTCTACGCGACCTTCCTCAACCGGGCCTTCGACCAGCTCCTCATGGACGTTGCGCTGCACCGCTGCGGAGTGACCTTCGTGCTGGACCGGGCGGGGGTCACCGGCGTCGACGGGGCCTCGCACAACGGCATGTGGGACATGTCGATCCTGCAGGTCGTGCCCGGCCTGAGGATCGCCGCGCCGCGCGACGCCGACCAGCTGCGGGCACAGTTGCGGGAGGCGGTAGCCGTCGACGACGCGCCGACGCTGATCCGCTTCCCGAAGGAGTCGGTGGGTCCCGCGATCCCGGCGGTCGACCACCTGGGGGGACTCGACGTCCTGCACCGCTCCGACGACACCCCGCAGGTCCTCCTGGTCGCCGTCGGCGTGATGGCGCCGGTCTGCCTCCAGGCGGCCGACCTGCTGGAGGCCCGTGGCGTCGGGTGCACGGTCGTCGACCCGCGCTGGGTCAAACCCGTCGATCCGGCGCTGCCCGGCCTCGCCGCCGAGCACCGGCTCGTCGCGGTCGTCGAGGACAACAGCCGGGCGGCCGGCGTCGGCGCCGCGGTCGCGCTGGCGCTCGGGGACGCCGAGGTCGACGTGCCCGTACGGCGCTTCGGCATCCCGGAGCAGTTCCTCGCGCACGCCAAGCGCGGGGAGGTGCTGGCCGACATAGGTCTCACGCCCGTCGAGATCGCCGGGCGGATCAGCGCCGCTCTGGCCGTCAAGGACGCGCTGTCGAAGGACGCGCCGTCCGAGGAAGAGTTGTCCAAGGAGAAACAGGAATGACCGACCCTGCGGAGAAGGGGGAGTTCGACCTCGGCGCGCTCCTCGCCGAGCGCGGAGCCGAGCGCTACGAGCTGCACACCAAGTACCTGAACCACCAGCTCCCGCGCATGCTGCACACCATCGGCTTCGACAAGGTGTACGAGCGGGCCGAGGGTGCGCACTTCTGGGACGCGGACGGCAACGACTACCTGGACATGCTCGCCGGGTTCGGGGTGATGGGTCTGGGCCGCCACCACCCCGTCGTACGCAAGGCGCTGCACGACGTCCTGGACGCCTCGCTCGCCGACCTCACCCGCTTCGACTGCCAGCCGCTGCCCGGGCTCCTCGCCGAGAGGCTGCTCGCCCACAGTCCCCACCTGGACCGGGTGTTCTTCGGCAACAGCGGTACGGAGGCGGTGGAGACCGCGCTCAAGTTCGCCCGGTACGCCACCGGGAGGCCGAGGATCCTCTACTGCTCCCACGCCTTCCACGGGCTGACCACCGGCTCGCTGTCCGTCAACGGCGAGGACGGATTCCGCGACGGCTTCGCCCCGCTGCTGCCCGACACCGCCGTTCCGCTCGGTGACCTGGACGCTCTGGCCCGGGAGCTGAAGAAGGGCGATGTCGCCGGGCTGATCGTCGAGCCCATCCAGGGCAAGGGCGTGCAGGAGGCCCCGCCCGGGTATCTGCGTGCCGCGCAGGAACTGCTGCACCGGCACAAGGCGCTGCTCATCGCGGACGAGGTGCAGACGGGTCTCGGGCGGACCGGGGACTTCTACGCCTACCAGCACGAGGAGGGCGTCGAACCGGACCTGGTGTGCGTGGCGAAGGCACTGTCCGGCGGCTATGTGCCGGTCGGCGCGACGCTCGGCAAGGACTGGATCTTCAAGAAGGTGTACTCGTCCATGGACCGGGTCCTCGTCCACTCGGCGAGCTTCGGCTCGAACGCTCAGGCCATGGCGGCGGGCCTCGCCGTGCTTTCCGTGATGGAGAGCGAACAGATCGTCGCGAACGCCCGGGCCACGGGAGAACAGCTCAAGTCCCGGCTCGCGGCGCTCATCGACAAGTACGAGCTGCTGAGCGATGTACGCGGCCGGGGCCTGATGATCGGCATCGAGTTCGGCCGGCCCAAGTCGCTCAAGCTGCGCAGTCGTTGGACCATGCTCCAGGCCGCGCGCAAGGGCCTGTTCGCGCAGATGGTCGTCGTCCCACTGCTCCAGCGGCACCGCATCCTCACCCAGGTCTCCGGAGACCACCTGGAGGTGATCAAGCTGATCCCGCCGCTGATCATCGGCGAACGGGACGTGGACCGGTTCGTGGAGGCCTTCACCGCCGTGATGGACGACGCGCACAGCGGCGGCGGTCTGATGTGGGACTTCGGAAAGACCCTGGTCAAGCAGGCGGTCGCCAACCGCTAGCCCTGCGGCACGAAGGGGCGGGGCGGGCTCGCACCATGGGCCCGCCCGCACCGGGACGAATGGCTTTGCCTCTGAGGCAAGAAATTTGCCCGAGAGGCAAGAGTGCGGCTCAATAGAGGACATGAGCCCTGTCGAGTCGGGGGCGGCCGCCACACCGCCGGAGTCCGCAGCAGCCGAGGCGTTGCCCGCCGTCGCACCGCAGCTGCGTGCACTGCGCCGCCGAGCCTCGCTGACCCTGGAGGCCGCGGCCGGCGCCGCCGGCCTTTCGGCCGCCCACCTCTCCCGACTGGAGACGGGGCAGCGCCAGCCCTCGCTGCCGATGCTGCTCGCACTCGCTCGTATCTACGGTACGACGGTCTCGGAGCTGCTGGGCGAGACGGTCGCCGAACGGGACGCGATCGTCCGGGCCGCCGACATGGAGCCGACGAAGGCGGGCGGCTGGACCTACTGGCAGGCCGGTGCCCCGGGCCGCGGGATGCAGGCCCTGCGGGTGCACGTCCCCTACGGCTCGCAGGGCGACATCGTGCGCGTCCACCCCGGTGAGGAGTGGCTCTACGTCCTCCAGGGTCGGCTGCGGCTGCGCCTTGGGGACACCGCCCAGGTGCTCGAGCCCGGGGACAGCGCGCACTTCGACTCGCTGACCCCGCACCGCATCGCCGCCGCCGATCAGTCGGGGGCCGAACTCCTCTTCGTACACACCCTGCTGCAGAGCCCCACCGCCGCGCTGTGTCTCGGCCCGGCGGCAGGGCACCCGACCATGGGAGAGCTGTCATGACGGAATCCACGGAATACACGCAACCCACGGAGCCCACGGAATCCGCCGCCCCCGTCACTCGGCGGCGCATGGTCGAGAAGTTCCCCCGCGCCCTGTGGGTACGCCTCATCATCTACATCGCCGTCGGCCACCTCTTCGCGGCCTTCATCTATCTGCTGTTCGAGCTCGGCGGGCAGAACCAGTAGTCCAGGGTTCAGTCCCTAGGGGTTCAGTCCAGCAGGCGCTCGCGCAGCCGCTCCCGCTGCTCGGGCGTGACCCCCAGCCCCCGCTCCAGGTAGGCGTCGATGCCGCCCCAGGTTTCCTCGATCGTCTCGAAGGCCGCGGTCAGATACTCGGCGCGGGCGTCGAACAGAGGGCTGAGCAGCTCCATGACCTCGGGGGAGCGTGCCGTTTCCGAGGAGCCGTTGCGGCGCACCTTGTAGCGACGGTGCGTCGCGTTCGACTCCAGGTAGTCGGCCACGATCGCGTCGCGTTCGACGTCGAGGGCGAGGAGCGTCACGGCTATGGAGAGGCCCGCGCGGTCCTTGCCCGCCGCGCAGTGCATCAGCGCGGGCACGCTGTCCTCGGCCAGCGCGTACAGCACGTGCGAGTGCTCGGCCGTGCGCTCCTTGACGATCGTGCGGTAGGAACCGATCATCCGGTTCGCCGCCTTGCCGTCGCCGAGGTGCCCGCGCAGCTGTTCCACGTCGCCGTCGCGGACCATCTTCCAGAACTCGCTGCCGTCGGCAGGGTCGGTGAGCGGAAGGTTCACGTTCCGTACACCCGGCAGCTCGACGTCCGGCCCCTCCAGCTTCTGGTCCGCGGCATTGCGGAAGTCGAAGATCGTGTGCAGCCCGAGGGAGGAGAGGAAGGTGGCGTCCTCCTCCGTGGCGTGCGCGAGATGACCACTGCGGAACAGCCGTCCGTGGCGCACCCGCCGGCCGTCCACGGTGGGCAGGCCGCCCACGTCTCGGAAGTTGCGCACTCCGGCCAGCTCCGGCTCGGTCGACGGGACCTGCTGCGTCACGGGGGCTCCTCCCATTGGACCGCCGGCGCTGCTCCGCGACGCTCGCCGACGGGAATCGCGCTTTCGACGATACGACATGGGTTCCTCAGGCAATGAAGTTGTCCACAGCCGTTGCCTCCCGGGTGAGACGCCGTTGATGATGTTGGTGATTGAGTGCGGCTGTTCGAATCTGTGAGGGTTTGATGATCGAAATCGGCGGAACTGGTCGTACGTGGCTTCTTTCGGGTCCGACCAGCAGCTACGCACTGCGGCTGACCGGCCTCGACGAACTGCTCCACCTCCACTGGGGGCCACGGATCACCCTCGCCGACGCCGAGTCGCTGGCCGCCCTGCCCGGCCCGCCGTACCGGCCCTTCGAGTCCCGGCTCGACGGGCGCGAGGAGTATCCCGTCGAGGGCGGCCCCCGCTTCGTACGTCCGGCGCTGTCCGTACGGACGCAGGAGCGACGCGGCACCGAATGGCGTTTCGAGGCGTACGAGGCCGACGGTGACGAACTGCGGCTGCGCTTCGCGGACGACGGGCTCGGCATCACCCTGCACTACCGGATGCGCGGCGACGTCGTCGAGCGCTGGGTGACCCTGGCCAACGAAGGGCCCTCCCTGGAGCTGCTGCGCGCGGACTCCGCGACCTGGACGCTGCCGGAGCGCGACGGCTGGCGGCTCTCCCAGCTGCACGGGCGGTGGGCGGCCGAGTCCCGGCTCGCGCGCTCCCCCCTCACCTACGGTGAGAAGGTCATCGGCAGCCGCCGCGGGCACACCGGGCACCAGCACCTGCCGTGGGTCGCGCTGGACAGCGGGGCGGGTGAGGAGAGCGGTGAGGTCTACGGGTGCGCGCTCGGCTGGTCGGGCTCATGGCGGATCTGCGTGGCCCAACTCCCCGACGCGCGCGTGCAGATCTCCGGCGGCGCGGGGTACGACGACTCCGGACTGTTGCGTCTGGAGCCGGGGGAGTCGTTCACCACCCCCGTCTTCGCGGGGCTGTGGAGCGACGGCGGCTTCGGCGCGGCGAGCCGGACGTGGCACGCGTACCAGCGCGCGTACGTGATCCCGGACGCGGACCAGGACCGGCCGGTGCTCTTCAACTCCTGGGAGGCCACCCACTTCGACATCTCCGAGGAGCGGCAGCGGGAGCTGGCCCGGCGGGCCGCGGCGATGGGCGTCGAGCTGTTCGTCGTCGACGACGGCTGGTTCGGGGCGCGGACGAGCGACCGCGCCGGGCTCGGTGACTGGACCCCCAACCCGGACCGCTTCCCGCAGGGACTGAAACCGCTCGCCGACGACGTGCACGCGCTCGGCATGCGGTTCGGGATCTGGGTCGAGCCGGAGATGGTCAATCCCGACAGCGAGCTGTACCGCGCGCACCCCGACTGGGTGCAGTTCCAGCCGGGGCGGACCAGGACGGAGTTCCGCAACCAGCTCGTACTCAACCTCGCCCGCCCGGACGTCCAGGAGTACCTGTGGGAGCAGCTCGACAGTCTGCTCTCGAGCGCCCCGATCGACTATGTGAAGTGGGACTTCAACCGCTGCTTCACGGACGCCGGTTGGCCCGGCGAGCCGTACCCCCAGAAGCTGTGGGTCGAGCACGTGGAGGCCCTGTACGGACTCCTGGACCGGCTGCGCGCCGAGCACCCCGGGGTCGCCTTCGAGTCCTGCTCGGGCGGTGGCGGCCGGATCGACCTCGGGGTCATGGCGCGTACGGACCAGGTGTGGACCTCCGACAACACCGACCCGCTCGACCGGCTCGCCATCCAGCACGGCTTCAGCCAGATCCACCCGGCCCGGATCATGGCCGCCTGGGTCACGGACAGTCCGAACGCGCAGCTCAACGGGCGGATCAGCGCGCTGCGCTTCCGGTTCGTGAGCGCCATGGCCGGAGTCCTCGGGGTCGGCGGTGACCTGGCCGACTGGAGCGAGGCGGAGCTCGCCGAGGCGCGGGAGTGGGTGGACCTCTACAAGGAGATCCGGCCGGTCGTGCAGCGCGGCGACCTCTACCGGCTGCGGCCTCCGGACGGCGGGCTGAGCGCGGTGCAGTACGTCCACGGCGACGAGACCGTCGTCCTCGCCCTGCTCCAGGCCCAGCACCACGGCGAGCCGGTCGCCCCGCTCCGGCTGCGCGGGCTGGATCCGAGCGCTGCGTACGAATGCCGCGAAACGGGGGAAGTGCACCGGGGGGCGGTGCTGTCGCATCACGGGTTGCGGACGGGGCTGCACGGGGACTTCGATGCGGCGGTTATCCGGCTGCGTCGCATGTGAGTGTTCTGTCCGTATTGATTCCTTCATCCCGACTGACCCTGGAATAAAGGACCGTGGTGCGATGTGCGTGAGCAGCGTCATATTCGTGACGATGCGTTGTGGTCCCGCTTTCTCGATCCGCCCGAATTTCCGGGCGGTTTGAGGGACGGGGGAGATCATTGTCCACGGAGGGTGACCTGAATTCCGGCATGGATCAAGAGAGGCATGCGCACAGAAAAGCCACATGGTTGGCGATGCGCCCCCATCTCGCTTACGTTCGCCCTCAATCCGGACGGACGCCCAATCCTGCCGCCGACCGGTATCCGCACACCCACCGGTAACCGGCAGGAGCGGGGGACCCACAGGTACCACGCCTGTTCCGGTCTCCGGAACGGCTAGGGGTATAGCCGCGCAGCCGCGTGGCCGGGCATCTCCAGCCCGCACCCGACAGCTCACCTCGCAGGCGCCGGAGAGGAATTCTTCATGCCCGCGAAGGGTAAGCACCGCCGTCCCAAGTCCCAGCGCTTCTCCCGCTCGATCGCCGTGGCCGGAACCGGTGGCGCCGCGCTCGCGCTGCCGCTGATGGGGGCCGCCGGTGCCCATGCCGTGACGCCGACAGCCGCGGTTTCGTCCACTCCGGAAAAGACCGCGACGATTTCCGGCGCGACGGTTTCCGAAAAGTCCGCGACGGCTTCGGACAAGACCGCGACGGCCTCCACTGCCGCGACGAAGACCTATTCGGTGAAGGCCGGCGACTGGCTCGCCAAGATCGCCGAGCGGCAGCACCTCAGCGGCGGCTGGCAGAAGCTCTACTCCGACAACCGCCAGGCCATCGGCGGCGACCCCTCGTTGATCCACCCCGGTCTGAAGCTCACGATCGGCGAGAAGGCCGCGTCGACCGACGACACCAAAATGTCGGCCAAGCCGTCGGCCAAGTCGCCCACGCAGTCGTTCGCCAAGACGTCCACGCGGTCGTCGGCGCAGCCGGCCACCAAGTCGTCCAGCGCGGCGGACGTGCCCAAGACCCAGGCCGCGGCCACCCAGGCCACCGGCACCGCCGGCAACACCGGTTACACCCTGCCGGTCGAGGGCGCCACCATCGGCACCGGCTACAAGGTCGCCGGCAGCATGTGGTCCAGCGGCTACCACACCGGCGTGGACTTCGTGGTCCCGACCGGCACCACCATCAAGGCCGTCGCCGCCGGCACCGTCGTCTCGGCCGGCTGGGGCGGCGCGTACGGCAACCAGGTCGTCATCCAGCACGCCGACGGCCGGTACTCGCAGTACGCCCACATGTCCGCCCTGTCGGTCTCGGCGGGCCAGACCGTGACCGAGGGCCAGCAGATCGGCCTCTCCGGCGCGACCGGCAACGTCACCGGTCCGCATCTGCACTTCGAGATCCGCACCACCCCGAACTACGGCTCGGACGTGGACCCGGTCGCGTACCTGCGCTCGCACGGTGTCGCCGTCGGCTGACGCCCGCCGCGCCTTTCACGACCTTCGGGGTGACGTCGTAGGCGATGATGTCGTGCGCGAGCTTGTCGGCGGCCGCCTGCGCGGCGGTGG